>JAFTAC010000065.1 GCA_017458805.1 Victivallales bacterium
GTCTCGTTCCCCTTTTCGTGGATGATGAGGCGGAAACGGATGTAGAACTTCTTGACGGAGGTGATGAAGGCCCCTGGCACGGTGTCGTTGCTGTAGAGGATGACGCCCGTGTCGATGTCCATGAACGTGACGTGATAGGTTTTCTCGTTGTGGGGGAAGAAGATGCGGACGCCGTGGTTGAAGTCGAACTTGATGCCTTCAACGGCGTCCAGCACGGGTATCTGGGGGATTTCGCCGTAGATGGACTTCTGCGCGTTGGCAGGACGCTTCTGGCCAGGAGCCAAATCGGGGTCTCCCGTGGCGTTTGAGGCGATAGGCGCTGCCGACACGGGCGCAACAGCCTGGGAGGACTGCGGCGCGATTGCAGAGCCGACATTGAAGCTGTAGTTGCCCGCCGTCGCGCCGAAATCAGGGTTCAGGGTGAAATCAGGCATAGTCGTGCCCTCGCCTGTTATGCGTTGTTGTTCTTCTTCAGCACGCCCGCTTCAACCAGCTTGTCGATAAGCTGCTGCATGGAGTTGTAAGCAGCCAAGAAGCCCTGGGGGGGCATGATAAGGCGGGTGTGTGATTCAGGAACAGGGGCCTTGCCCTCTTCACCAGGCTGAAGTGTAACCAAGTCAAAGCGCACCATGCCGCCTGCAAAGTGAATCTGTCCAATGCCGTCTGCGAAAATCTCTTTTTTGTCTGCCATTTTTAACTCCTTTACAAAAGGCTATTAAGCTAGCATTCCTCTGCTCTTGTTCTCGTAAATTGTTTCACTGGTGGAATCAGCAAAGGCACCATGTCGAAGAAGGTTCTGGTAGAGCTCGCTTCCGTCATCCCCGAACTTCAGCGAGATACCGCCGACAAACTCTGCTGCCCGTGTCCCAAAAACTTCCTTGACATCATCATACTTCAGGTCTGCAATTGTCACTGAGCCTTTTTCTGATGCAAACACCAGATCGCCATTGGCGCCTGCTGAAATATCCAGGTCTCCCTGCTCAATGCCATCGAACCAGAGCAAGAGAGTACCACCCTCTTTCTGTTCCACGGTATCATTGCCCCAACTTCCGCCAAAGGCGATGATGTCGTTCCCTCCTCCGCCATGGATGGAATCGTCCCCCGCGCCGCCCGCAAGCATGTCGTCGCCGCCAGCCCCGACAAGCCTGTCGTTGCCCGTGTCGCCGAATAGCCAGTTGGCGCCCTGGTTGGCCCAGATTGTGTCGTTCCCTGCTCCACCCTTTACAGTCATGTCTTTGCCGTTGTAGTCGAAGCGCTGGCTGGTTAAATCAATAATGTCATTTCCCGCACCCGCGCGGATTTCATCAAGTTTTGCGAGACGCGCCACTGCATCACTACCATCGGGGAAAGCCGAATAGATGTCATCCACAAAGAGCGCATCGCCATTCTCGTCATCCGTCAAGAGCAAGACGGTGGAATCGTCACTGCCAGCATAGATGTCCTTGATGCGGTTCTTGCCCGAAAGCGAAATGGTCTCGTTTGTACCTTCCCAATCACCAACTCCGACGTGACGTGCTATGAAGAAGGCGCCCCAAGTTTCATGTGCCCTGACCATCAATACATCTGTCAGCCCATTCGTGTCAGCCTGGACTTGTACCACCTCTTCGGGGGAGGCCGGCACTTCGACAGTGCCTCCATCCGTCCATTCATTTGACTGAGAAGGCTTGACTGACAGCGACAATGTGGTGCCATCGGCGTTGCAGACTTCAATCCCCTGACCATTGACCCCTTCGAGCAAAACCTGTTTTTCTGCGTCCACAACAAGTTGGACGTCATATTGTTCTGCCCAAGCAGCCACACCTTCATTTGTCCAAGTCGTCTGGACACTGCCTGCATTGGCAGCCGTTGCAAAGTCACTCTCCTTGAGTGCAACGGCTACATTGCACTCAGTTGTTTCGCTCTCATTCCCCGCCGCATCTACAGTCTTGAATGAGATGTTCTCATCTTGATGAATGGCCACAGGCGATTCATAACGCTGCCATTCACCGCCATTCACAGAGAAGAGGCATGTCTGGCTCTCGTCGTATGTCGCCGTGGCGATGACAGAGTCTAGTTCCTCGTCCCATTTTACAGTTACTTCAGGTGAGTCGGGAATCGCAGTCAAAATGTTATCCACAGCGAAGGCCTCGCTGAGAGCTTCGTTCCCAGCTGCGTCAACCGCCTTGAAGACAATGCTGCCGTTCTGCTCAAACACCACGCCGTCCGTATAGTCCAGCCAGCTTTCACCGCCGTCAAGGGAGTAGAGCTTCTGTGAGCTGTCCTCGCTGAACACCGCTGTCACCGTCACAGGCTGGTTCGTGGACTTGGTCACGTCCGCGCTCGCCACGGGCGTTTCGGGTGCAACTGTGTCGATGTTCGACACCACGACGGCCTCGCTGAGAGCCTCGTTGCCAGCCGCATCCACAGCCTTGAAGAGGACGTTGCCGTTCGACTCAAAGATCACGCCGTCCGTGTAGTCCAGCCAGCTCTCGCCGCCGTCAAGGGAGTAGAGCTTCTGTGCGGTGTCCTCGCTGAACACCGCTGTCAC
>JAFTAC010000066.1 GCA_017458805.1 Victivallales bacterium
TCCGCAAACAGGGCAGCCGCATTGACGGCATCCACCTGGACTACATCCGCGACGACAACGCCATCGGCTCCGTGACCTGCCCCTGCCAGTGCCCTGCCTGCCGTGCCCTGCGCCTGAAATACTTCGGCAAGGAACAGCTTACGGCGGAGGATCGCAAGAACCCTGCTGTCATCTACAAGGAGTTTGCGTGGAAAAACGCCTTCATCACCGATCTGGTGCGGAAGTATCGCGCCTTGACCTCCAAGTATGGCATCAAGCTTTCCATGGCGGCTCGTGCCAACTATGCGCTGCAGGCTGACCTGCCGAACCCGCCCGTCTATGGTCTCGGTCCTGCCGTTCTGGAAGGTCAGGATTGGGCTGCCTGGGGCGAGGAAGGTCTGCTGGACACCATCTCCAGCATGAACTACCATATCGTTCCCGAGACCTTCAGCGAGGTGCTCAAAGGCCATGTGCGCCTGATGAAGGACATGAAGTCCGATTTCTACACGGGCATCGGCCTCAAGAGCTCTTTGGGCGTGAATCCGCCCGACCGCGTCGAACGCTACATCAAGGAGTGTATCGATTGCGGCATGAAGGGGTGCACTTTCTTCGCCCTTGACGGCGCCATGGACGAACACTACACTGTTATTAAGAAATTTGCGTAGCAGGCTCGTAGTCAGGGCCTCTGGCCCTGACGTGATGTGACCAGGGGCTCCGCCCCTGCGGAAGAGAAGTAGCCAGTGCCTACGGCTCTGGCAAACCATATACCGCTATTATTGTGCGTACAAAGCAAGTAGCATACCATGAAACAAGATGGTCAGGTCAAGGCATTGTTGACGCAATTTGAGGCGATGGGGATACCCTCCATTGACTGCGTCATCTACCACAAGGGACAATGTGTCTTTAGGCATCAGTCGGGATACTCTGATGAGGCGCGTACGAAGCCGATTGACGGCAGCGAGCGCTACAACATCTACTCCTGCTCCAAGTTGATTACATGCGTTGCGGCATTGCAGTTGGTGGAAAAGGGCGGTATTGGGCTGGATGACGCTGTTTATGATTATCTTCCTGAATGGCGTCATTTACAGAAGAAATGCGGTGAGGAGTTGCTTCCTGTCGAGACCACAATGACTGTTCGCCATCTCTTCACGATGACGGCTGGTCTGACCTACAACTGCTCCTCGCCGAACCTTCAGCGTGGTAAAGAGGAGACCCATGGTGTGCTTCCCACACGCGAGGCGATGAAGTACTTGGCGTGCGATCCGCTGATTTTCGAGCCAGGGACCAGTTGGAACTACAGCCTGTGCCACGATGTCCTGGCAGCCATCGTGGAGGTCGTTTCGGGGATGCGTTTCGGCAGTTATGTGAAAGCGAACATATTCGACCGCATTGGTATGGATCATTCCACGTTCCTGCTGCCCGATGAGGAGCTTTCCACCATTGCGGCGCAGTACCGCTATGATGCGGAGACGGGAACGTTCAATCCCTGCGGACCGCGCGTCCAGATCTGCAAGCTGGGTACGGATTACGAGAGCGGCGGGGGAGGGTGCATCTCAACCGTCAATGACTACATCAAGTTCCTGGAGGCCTTGCGCGACGGCGAGCTGCTTTTGAAACGCGACACCATCGCGGAGATGACGCGCCCGCAAATCGCGGGCAAGGCCCAGGAGGTCTTTAAACATCCAGGCTATTCGTATGGCCTTGGAGTCCGCTGTCCCATGCCAGACTGTGGAACGTTCGACTATGGTTGGGGGGGCCTTGCCGGCGCGTTCCTTGCCGTCATTCCTGCATTCGAGGCAACCATCTACCATGTGCAGCACGTCCTGTTTTCCCCAAGCCGGAAACTGCGCCGTAAGCTGGTCAATGCGTTCATCCAGGATTTGCTATAAACCTTACTGTTCGCCCTACACGTTCATGGGCATCTCTTCCGTGAAGCTCCGGGTGTAGGCGTCGATGTTGTCGCGGATTCGGTCTGGGATGGGGACTTTTGTCTGGTTGACGAAGTCGAAGCAGACCACAACTTCTGTGCAGAAGACAGCCAGCTGGCCTGTTTCATCGAAGATTCTGTGCTCTATAATGATGCTGGTGTGCTTTGTCTCCTTAAGCACCGTGTAGATTTTCACGCGTCCAGGGAAATGAAGCTGGCGAACGAACTGCAGAGAGGCTGCCGCTTCAATCGGGCCGAAGGACATCCCAGGCGTGGGTTCAAGGCCGATATTCGTGATGAACATCAGCCTGGCCGCCTGGCAGTATTTGACGATGGCGACATTGTTGACGTGTCCCAGTAGGTCCAGGTCGCTCCAGTCGATTCGCAGTTCCAGTAGTTGTGCTTTCATTCTTAGATTAGTTGCTGCCTCAAAGGAGGTTAGGTATGGTATAATGCCTCATAGTCTTTCTTGAATCGTTCGATACGAGTGGCGGCCTGTTCGGGGTCATGGAGCATCTTAAGCATGCGGATGGTCTGGCCGTAGGTCTGGGGCTTGAGGGAACGTCTGAATACCGCCTGGGGAAGCTGTTCCTTGACCACTTTGCAGAAGCTGTCATAGACGATGTCGGAGCGCAGCAGGATGCTCCCGCTTACGATGACAGGGAGGTTCTCCAGCTTGTCAAGTTCCTTGTATTGCACGCCGCGCACGACGTTGATGGCCGCCTCTTCTCCCGCAGATTCAAGGACTTTTCTAGCGATGGTGCTTCCTTCTCTGGCGCATTTGTCGCACAGCTTTGCTAGCGAGGCGATGAAGGCACGGTCATAGCGCGTCAGAAAAATACGGACGATATCCCACCAAGGGGCTTTTGTACGTTCCGGTGCTGGCTTTATCTGTTCTTCTAGATACGAAAGGATTTCCCCAGTCTCCCACATCTTCTCCACTGTGAAGTTCTGCTCGCGCAGGACGTTTCGCACGAAATGATAGCCGATGTAGAACCCGCCTCCCCAGTCTCCGCATATTGGCCCTAGTGCATCAACAACAAAGGGGGTTTCGCCCTCCTTGTAAACCATCGTGGTGGCGCCTGTTCCAAGGATGCAGCAGACGCCAACCTTGCAGCCTTCTGCAACCATGATACCATCCTCTTCGGGAAGGTTGACAGGGCGGGCGCATTGGATGCCGCGCGAGGTGAAGATGCTTTCATCGTAGTTGAAGCCTGTATAGATGATATGCGCCTCCTGCGGCGAGAGCCCCTCAAGACCTTTGGTGAGGCAGTAGTTACCCATCTCTATGGAGCGTCCACCGCCTCTTGACGTAAACTGAGCATTCATGAGCATGGCAGGAACGCTGTGGATGTCTTCCTGGACACGCTTTAGCAGGGTTCCGCTGTCTGCATCGACCAGCATCAGGTCGCCTTTGGTGCCGCCGAAGTCGGCAGCTATGATGATGTGGGTGATAGGGGAGGGCATGGCTAGTTCATATAGAAGATGCGGGAGGCGTTTTCCTTGAGTTTGCGGGCGTTGAACTCGTCACCGCCGTCCAGGTTGGCGCTCATGAAGACAGGCGGCTCATAACCTGCGTTCACTAGCAGCTGCACGGTTTCGGCAATGACTGCGTTCATGCATGCGCAGCCGCCGACCGTGGAGACGGGGCCGACCCGCTGGGGGAAGCCCTCAATCTCGCCAACGGCGTCACCGTATGGGGCACCGTTGTCAAGCACGATTTCCGCCAGGTCGGAGAGTTTTTTGCCGCTGGGATGGCGGCTGGTCACCTTGCTGGTGTAGTCACTGGAGGTAAGGGCCACTACGTGAAGGCCTTTTTCAATGGCGGCCAGGGCCATGTCGATGACGATGGCGTTGCGCCCTGAAGTGGAGGTAAGCAGGAGTACATCCCCCTTTTGGACGGGGGTGTGTTCCAGCAAAACACGCCCGAAATCAGGCAGGCGTTCCAACTGGCTGGTGAGCGTCATGGGGCGCACGGCAAGGTTCATGCCGTAGGGCTGGATGGGGTTTACGAGCATCAGGCCGCCTGAACGATAGACCAGCTCAGCTGTCATGATGAAAGAGTGGCTGGCCCCAAAAGAAAAGATGCCTTGACCCGCCATGATGGATGCGGCTATCAGTTTGGCTGCCTGCTTGATTTGCGGAAGCCCTTGTCGCACTTTCGCGAGAGCCTGTTCCGCACCTGCCAGATAGGATTCAGCGCCGTTCATCAGTATCCTCTCTTGTTCAGCAGCTCGTGAGTCCGCTTGTACGCCTCCATGCCGCCTTCGCGGTTGGCGCTGACAAAGACAGTCGGTTTCTTGTCATCGGGCAGTGTCCCCATGATTTCCATCACGCGTCCCCAGAGCATCCATCCTGTGATGTCCTGGCTGATTCCAGACATGGGAACCAGGTCGTTTTCATAGCCGTTGATGGAGACGCCTGCGTCGCCGTAGGGAGTCATCAGGTCGATGACCCAGTCTGCGCACTGGTAAAGGCTTTTGCCTGATGGATGCAGGGAGGGTGTTTGCTTGGCGTAGTCCATGGAGGTCATGGCGATGACCTTCATGCCGATGGCGCGGCAGGCAAGCGCTGTTTCAATCGGTCGGATGTTGTGACCTGAAACCGAGCAGGTTATGATGATGTCGCCCTCGCGCATGTTGCTGGCGCTGACAGCGGCGCGCGTCAGGGTGATTTCGTTGTTTTCGCGTCCGCCAGGCCTGTTCTGCCCGCATGTCGGCATGGCGTTGTTCAGATTGAGTTCCCACGTGAAGAGGCGGACATTTCCAAGGCCGCCAGCCCTGTTGTAGAAGTCCCCTTGCATCCCGTGGCCGATTGCAGAACAGAACACGTAATGTCCTGTCTGCATGGCATCGGCTATGGCGTGCGCTGCCAAGTCAATGACAGGCCTGTTGGCTTGGAGTTTTTCCAGTTGCTCTGCTACTTTTGCTTGATAATCATCGAAAAACATGGCTTCTCCTCTACGGTTATGATGTGATTTACAACAGTTTTTCAAACTTCCTGATGAGTTTTTCTTCGTCAAAGATCTGCTTGACGAGATTATATCCATTTGCACCGAGTTCCTGGCGGAGTTCAGGTGCGCCCAGCAGTTTCTCAACGGCATCGGCCATTGCGTATATGTCTCGATAGGAGGCTGTGATGCCAGTGACGCCGTTTTGCAGGGCTTCTTCAAGTCCTTTGCTGAGTGAAGAGACCACTGGAAGGCCCCATGCTGCGCATTCTGCGACAGCCATGCTGTAGGGTTCATTGTCGCTGACGGGGAGTAGCGCCAGGTCTGCCTGGGGGAAAACCTCTTCGGGATTGGATAGTCCCTTGAAGGTGACTTTATCATCCAGTCCCCTCTTTTTGACAAGCTCCTCCAATGCGGATTTGCTCTTGCCGTCCCCTAGGATGGTTGCGAGGAAGGGCAGGCGCAGCTTTGAAAGCACCTTGATGAACGTCTTGGCGTTTTCGTCGTTGTTTAGCTGGCCAATGAAAAGAATCATTGGAATGGCGGTGTTCTTGCGGGAAGACATTTCTTGTGGAATGAACACATATGGCGGAATGACATTCAGGCTAGCTGGGGAAAAGCCGTTGGACAGCAGGTTGTCCCGCATGAAACACGACAGGACGACTGTGCGTTGGTATTTGCGCATGATATCCAGGCTGTCCTGGAACAAGACGATTTTCTCATTGATTTCCGAGATTAGTCCATGCTCCCAGGTGGCGGGCGAGCGCATCATGCTACAGAAACTGCAGAAACGCCTGTGGTATCTGCGATTGCAGCCTTTTCCACTGACGGGCATGAGCTTGCAGGAACGAGGGCAGTAGCAGCTATGGTCGTGAACGAACAGCACCGCCTTTTCTCCAAAGGTGCTTAAGAGCTTCTTGTGGTGGGCGATGGAGGGAAGCTTGTGGACGAACAGCAGATCTATCTCCGAGGCAGACAGGTTGTCTGGCGCATATAGTCCGTCAAAGACGCTCTGGAACAATTGCGTGCCTGGAACATGTTCGTAAAATGCACCGTAAACCTTTGCACCATACTTCTTTAGAAGTTTTGCTGTCTGGTAGATATACCGCTCCACCCTGTCGGAAAATCCCGATTTCTCGGAAATAAAAACTATTTTTTTCCCTTCAAGCATTTGACAGAGGTTGAACAAGTATTTGACAAAGGAAGAGCTTTTTGTAAAAATACGTAACTATTCAGAAGGATAAGCCGCGTGAGCGGCGAAAGAACATAGCCGTGGGTGAAGCTAGCACCTCTGGCGCGAGCGAAATCCACGGTGCAAGCAGTTCCCTAGTTCCTTTGCACCGTGCCGCATAGCGAGGCGGAGCGGCAAGGCGCAGAAAGCCTACCTGCCTGTTCCAATTTGCTTCCATTTTGAACAGTTTCTAAATTTTATAACAAAAACATATTTTGATAGCTATTGTTTAAATTTTAAAACAAAATAACATACAAGAGCATTTGAGCATTTCAAGCGCATTGTATTAAAAAAGGTGGAGTTTGCTTGTTTTATTGCTAAAGTGTATTATTTTAAAAGTGTATTATTTTATTAGTATTCTAGAGCATCTAGAGCCCCTTTACACCTTTTGACTACAGTACCAGGTAATGATATGAAACCCCAATCGCGTAAAAACAGAGAGATGCAGCAGCGTATCGCAGAGTGCCTCCGCACGGGGCTTCCCCTGGCAGGGCTGATATCAACGCTGCTTTCCGCGACAGGATGCGACAAAATCTTTGCACCAACTGTTGTCGGAAAGGTTCCCAGTAGGGAAGAGCATGTCGTGGGCGATTTTTATTCTCCTGTTGCACCTGATGAAGTCAATGCTGAGAAGCAAGCTGTTGATGGCGAGAACAATGAAAACCCCGTGGAGGAGGCGACACAGCAGAAGGCTGACACGCCTCCTTTGCCGCCTGGTGCACCTCCAAGACCAAAGACTTCTGCCGATAAAAGTGCCACCCCCTCTAAGTCCGAATAGCCCCTCAACGCATGATTGCACTTCCAGAGAGACTTCTTTTCGAGGTGACAACGCGTTGCAATTACCGCTGTCCCTTCTGCTACTGCGTCTGGCATGAGTTTCCAGAACTTTCTGGACCCGAGCTGGATACAGTTGCTTGGAAAGACATCATTGATGAGTGTGCTGCACGTGGTGTGAAGGAAATCACCTTCACTGGCGGCGAAGCAACGCTGCGCGAGGATCTTTGGAAACTGATGGAATACGCCTGCAACTGTCTTCCGGCGGGGGATGTTGCCCTTTTTACGAACGGCAGCCTTATGACAGAGGAGCGTATCAAGTGGTGCAAGGAGAGGAGGATTAGGCTTTCGACAAGCCTTCAGGGGCTTAGAACGTATGGTCGCCAGACTGGCACAAGGCGTAGTTATAAA
>JAFTAC010000618.1 GCA_017458805.1 Victivallales bacterium
GTGGTAGCGCAGCTTGTCCTGAAGGCGCAGGGCGACGTTACGTCCGCCGCAATAGGCCTCCAGGCAGCCCAGTTGTCCGCAACCGCACATTGGGCCGTTGATGTCCAGGACGATGTGGCCGAGTTCGCCCGCGTTGCCCGAAGTGCCCGTGATGAGCTTGCCGCCAGAGACGATACCGCCGCCGACGCCTGTGCTCATGGTCAGATAAACCACGTCCTTCAAGCCTTTTGCGCTGCCGAAGAAGAGCTCCGCCAGCACGCCAGCGTTGGCGTCGTTCTCCATGACGGTCTTGATGCCGAGGCCTTTCTGGACATCGACGCAGATTGGCACGTCATCCCATATCATGTTGGGGGACTTCATGATGCGTCCGTTCACCAGGTCCAGCGGGCCAGGTGCGCAGATGCCGCAACACTTGATGTCTTCCATCTTGAGGCCAGCGCGTGCAACCAGCTCCTTCGAGAGGGAGATGATGGAGGGCAGGGATTTTTCGTATGGCTCCATGGTGGCATTCGGGATGCGGTCGCTGGTCAGGACGTTGCCCTGGTTGTCCGCAACGCAGATGGCGATTTTGGTGCCGCCGATGTCAATACCTAGAACGTGTGTAACTTCTTGCATGATATTCTCCTAGATGTCGTGGGGAGGTCAATCGCGGCACTGGTGCCGCGCTTAGGATAGGTCTTTTAGAGTGCGAAAATCTTGTCAAGGGCCTTTGAGGTCCTGTCAAGGATGGTTGCGTCGGGCGGGAGCATCTCGGCGGTCATGGTCTTGTCGTAGCCGATGGAGCGGAGGGCATCCATCGTCTCCTTCCACGGCACATCACCGTCGGTGAGGTCGCAGAAGCCGTCCAAGTTGCCGACGGAGAGCTTGAAGTCCTTGACGTGGACACGGCGGATGCGCTTACCGAGGATTTCAATCCAGTGGGGCGGCCACTGCTGGTGGTTGAGGATGTTGCCGATGTCGAAATAGACGCCCACGGCGGGGTTCTGGAAGGAATCCACGAAGTCCCGCAGTTCCAGCGGGGAGTAGAAGAGGCCGTTCCAGACGTTTTCGACGCAGAGCTCCAGGTCGAGGTTGGCGGCGTATTCGCCGAGGATCTGCACGGCTTCGTGCGCCCATTCCACCGCCTTGTCATAACGCACGGGGGCGAAGTCGCTGCGCCATGGGATGATGGCGGCGCCAGGGACATGGAGCAGGGACTTTGCACCGAGCCAGGCGCAGCGGTCGAGGGCGGCTTTCTGGTTGGCGATGGCCTGCTTGCGGATGTCGGGATTGCTGTCTGTCGGGCAGCAGCCCCAGCTCATGCCGCTGGCGACGCTGTCCAGCTTGACGCCGAGCTTGTCGGCGGCTTCGCGCCAGCGCTGGCAATCCTTGTGCGGGGTGTTTGGGGTAAGGGGACCTTCGAGGTCGCAGCACAGTTCAATGGCGTCGTACCCCTTTTCCTTCGCGAGGCGGATGGCCGTCTCGGGCGGGCAGGGCTTGCCGTCGATTGGTTGGAATGACCAGTAGCTGATGGCTTTGAGCATTGTCGTTCTCCTTCGGGAGTAGGTGAGTTGGACGATATGGAAAATGAATCAGGAAATATCTTAACCCACTTTGCGAAAAATTCAAGTGAAGAGTGGCTAATGAGGCAATTTCAAAACTAGCGCATTTCGATGATAGTTTTGAAAATACCTCTAATGCATTGCCTGAAGCGCAAAAGGTGGAAGAACAGGTGTGTAGGATTTCCATTCATCTGGCTGCCAGAAGACCCTTGCGAGGAAGAGGCCCTTGGCGGGGGCGGAGTCGGCGGCCTTGGTGCGGTCCTTTGCCTCCAGGACGCGTTTGGCGTCCTCTGGCGTGGCATAGCCATAGCCGACATGGACCAGGTAGCCCGTGAGCCCGCGCACCATCTTGTAGAGGAAGCTCTCGCCGACGGCGTTGATGAAGACCAGGCCGTGGGCTTCGATGACCTCCAGGCGGTAGAGCTTCCGCACGGTGCTGTCCAGCTCGCGCCCTGGGTTGGCGGCGAAGGAGGCGAAGTCGTGTTCGCCCGCCAAAATGGAAGCTGCCTCGCGCATGGCTTCTATGTCCAGGGGACGTGGCGTTTTCCAGACGAAGCGCGAGGCGAGCGGGTTGATTTTGCAGCCAGGCGAGATGCAGTAGGTGTAGGCCTTCCCCTGGTTGTCGAAGCGCGGGTTGAAATCATCGGGGGCAATGGTGAGCTCCTGGATGAGGATGTCCTCTGGAAGCCAGCGGTTGAGCTTGTTCATCAGCCATTCGGGCGTCATGTCGGCAGGTGGCTTGAAGCGGAAGGCGGCGTGCTGGTCGAGGGCATGGACGCCTGAATCCGTGCGGCTGCATCCCTGTATGCGCAGCTCGGGCATCTGCAACAGGAGGCGCAGTCGTTGCAATAGCTCGCCTTGCACGGTCTTGTGCTCCTTCTGCACCTGCCAGCCGCTGTAGGCGGTGCCGTCGTAGGCCAGCTTCAGATGCCAGGTCTGGAGGCCTTCCTCGGCGGGAAGGGGAACATCCTCTAGAGCTTGTTCATCAATTGATTCCATGACTATATCTTTCTGCCTTCAAGCAGTTGGTTTTTGATCCACATGTTGCGGAGCGGGTCGCCTACCTCCTCCATCAGCTCCCAGAGGCGGTGGCGCAGGGAGGCAAGGACCTCGGCGCAGTCAGGAGAGGTAGCGAGGTTGTGAAGCTCGCCCAGGTCGTTCTCCATGTCGTATAGCTCGTCTTCTGCCGTGCCGTTCCAGACATACTTCCAGCGGCGTGTGCGTACCATGCGCTGGCTGTAGAGGCCGAACTGGTTGCCGTGGTACATGCCAAGAACCTCTTGACGCTCTTTGAATGGCTCACAGCGCAGGGCGGGCAGGAGGCTTTGGCCCTGGAAGGTGGAGGGAACCTCCGCCCCTGCCCACTCGCACAGGCTTCTCGCCAAGTCGATGGTGTGGGTGACAAAGGCGTCGCAGCTCTTGCCGCACGCGGCGGCACCTGGCCAGCGGATGATGAGCGGCACGCGCGCCACGTCGTCGTACATGACGTAGTGCTTGTCAATCATGCCGTGTGCTCCGCACATGTCGCCGTGGTCACAGGAGTAGATGACGATGGTGTCGTTCTCAAGGCGCAGCTCTTTCAGCGCATCAAGCACCCTGCCGATGCAGGTGTCCAGGAGGGAGATTTCGCCGAGGTAGCGTCCAACGAGGCGCGACCATGGCTCCCAGTCCCAGCCATCGAGCTTCCAGGAGCGCAACTGCTGCGCCTGGATGTAGGGTTTGCCTTCGAAGGTGTCGCCGAAACTGGGCCAGGGCTTGATGTCGGCAGGATTGTACATGGAGGCGTAGGGCTCTGGGACGACGTTGGGCAGGTGCGGTTCGCTTGGGTCCCAGCGGATGTAGAAGGGCTTGTCGCCGCCAGCAGCCTTGCGAAGCATCTGGATGGCTTGGCTGGACTCCCACCACAGGTGCGACTGCTCGGGCGTTATGGCCTCGTCGCAACCGAAGAAGGGCATGCCCGATGGCTTTGGCGGCAGACCCTGCGCTGTGCGCCATTTGCCGTATTCGCTGCTGGGAACGTAGTTGTGGAAGCCATACTCTAGGGGCGTGCGGGCCTTCCCTCCGAGCCACTTGCCTGTGAAGGACATCTCATAACCTGCGTCTCGTAGAACCTCCGTGTAGGCGGGGATGGGGGCGGCGGGGCGGGGGGCCTCCGTGTCGGCGTTGGCGATGCTCAGGTGCTTGCATGGCCAGCAGCCGTGGAGCAGGCTGTTTCGTGCGGGGACGCAGATGGGCGAGGAGGTGAATGCGCTGGTGAAGTTGGTGCCCTCGGTGGCCAGTTTGTCCAGGTTGGGGGTTTTGATGAAAGGGTGTCCATTGACGCCGAGGCAGTCCTTGCGGTGCTGGTCGGCGATGATCATCAGGATGTTGGGTTGTTGTGGCATAGGTCTATCGTTTTGCTGTTTTAGGTGGAAAGACGAAGCCTTCAGGAAGATGATAAGGGAGAAAAGGAACATGGTCAATGGAGCGAGGATGAAGGACTTTTGAAGGCCGAAGTGGTCGCCTGCCACGCCCATGATCCAGGTGAAGAAGCCGCAGCCAGGGATGCCGACACCCGAGAAATAGACGAAGAGGAGGGTGGAGTCCAGTTTGGGGAGTTTCAGTACCCCGTAGGACTGGAGGGAAGGCCAGTAGGGGGCCACGCACAATCCACCCAGGAAGATAAGAAGGAACATGAACGCCAGCGAGAGGTTGGGTGTTCCAAGTGTGTCTGGCTTGACGAAGGCTATCAGCCCAGTGATGGGGATGCCCGTAAGCCCCATCGTAAGAAGCAGATGGCACAGGTGCTTCTCCTTGATGTACTTGCCGAAGGAGTAGCGCCCGACGAACATGCCAAGCGCCAGAAACGCTGTGCCAAGTCCCCCCAGCCAGGGGGATGTGTGGAAGTTCAGTTGGATATAGCTGGAGACCCAGAAGGTGAGGCAGAACTCTGCACCCGCCCCCATGAACATACCTAGACAGTAAACCCAGAAGCGTGGAGCCTTGAATATCTTGCACGTACCCAGCAGAAGGTCTCCTGCGGAAATCGCCTTCTTGCTTTCAGGGTATTTGTGGCGCGGATTCTCCTTCCAAAGGAAGCCCAGGGAAGTTGCCAGGCAGGCGAATCCTGTCATGGCGATGATGACACGCCAGTGGACGCCAAGGGTCAGCAGCAGGCCCGCGAAAATGACGGCGAAGCCTGTGCCGACGGACCAGAAGCTGTGCGCGGTGTTCACATAGTTGCTGGGGGCTGCCTTGTGCAAGTCGTGGACGAATGGCGTTGCCATTGCTTCACAGATGCCTTCGCCGAGACCAGCCAGAAGCAGGAAGGGGATGAGCATCCCATAGCGAGGCGAGAACGCGCACAGGAAGATGCCCGTGCCCATGAGTACCATCGCCAGACCCATGCTCAAGCGCTTGCCGATTCGTGCGGCGAGAAAACTACAAGTGAGTACGGCAAAGACCATGGCGAGACTGCGTATAAGATGCAGCATTCCGCCAGCACCCATGCCGCCGCTTTCCAGCGGGAAGTTCAGGTCACGCGCGATAGTGACCAGCGATACAGGGATAATCAGGGAACAGCATGCGTATGCCGCGAAGGCGGCAAAGCAGGAGTAGTCGTAGCGTCCAAAATTCAGTTTCACGGGAGAAAACAAGGCAGTTTGTTTACAAAAAAAGACGGAAGAAAGTCGCCTATCTTCCGTCGTGGCAGTTTTCACTCTAAATCACTTCAGCCCATAGATGTTGCGGATGCAGACGAATCTTCGTCCTGAATCTCCTTTTCTTGCGCAGGCTTCTCGAAGTCAGCAACCTCGAAGTTGATTTGAGCAATCTGGTCAGTGATTCCCAGCTTCTCTTCCATTTCCTTGAAGAGCTTGTCGCGGAGCTCTTTGCGGAGGGCCAGCAGCTCGGCGTCAGGCTTGGCGGAAAGGTCGATTTTCATCACCAGTCCAAGCCTGGTTTCAACGAGCTTGAGACCCATGAATTTGAGGCTGGTGTTTTCAGCAACGATTCTAGCCGCAAAGGCCTTCATCGCGTTAGAGGAGATGACGAAGGTACCCTTGTCGGAATCCTCGATGGTGATGTCCTTGCAGACATTCTTGTTGCGGGAGTAGATGGAGGTGAGGAGCCAGATGACAAGGCAGATGGCAAAGCCAATCAGCGCACCATAGAGGATGAAGCCGCAGTTGCCGTCACTGCAGAACCATTTGCTGAGACCACATTCTGATTGTGCAGCCTGTGCTGCCGCCTGTGCTAATGGAATCATGTTTTTACTCCTTCATCGTGAGGGCAGCCCACATCGGCTGCCCGTTTCAGTCCGTAGGGGGATTATGCGTTTTCCTCGGAACCTTCCGTTTCTTCCTCAGCGGGTTCTTCCTCTTCGAGGTCAATGACATTGACATTGACTTTGGAGACGTTGTAGCCGCTCAGGGCGGGGATCTTCTCGAACAGGATGTCCTGGATGTTCTTGGTCACTTCGGGAACGGAGACGCCGAAGCGGAGAATCAGGGCCATGGTGATGATGGCGCCTTCGTCGGCCAGTTCGATGGAGATGCTGCTCTCATACGAACGGCGGCTCAGCATGTTGGAGAAGCCATCGCGGAGGCTCTGTGGAGCGGTGCGGAGCACGCCGTCAACAGTGAGGGCGTACTTCTTGATGATGGCGGCGATGACATTGTTTGTCACCTGAACGGTGCCCTTGTCGTCCTGGCCGTTGCTAACGGCGACGATGGTGGCTTCCTTCACAGCTTTGTCGATGGTCGCATCTTGAGTTGCCTGTTTGTCGTTTTTTGCCATAGTTTTCATGCTCCTTTTAGGTATGTTGGTTGAGAAATCTCACGTGTCCACTTGTAATTTATTATGATTGTCAATTTTGTCAATAGGGATTTTGCTTTTTTTTTTGACTTTTTTGAAAAAAGATGGCAAATCAGTCCATGCCAGCATTCTGGCAAGCCATGCCGTTTTGCTTTCCGCACGGTGCAAATCCCTAATCCCTATCCCCTAATCTCTAACCACTAACCACTAGCCACTAGCCACTAGTTAGGGTCGATGGTGGAGAGGGGGATGGTGTCCGGGGATATTTGGTCCTGCGGGAGGTCGTTGAGCATCTTGGTCAGTTCGTCGAACTTCAAATCAACGTCCATGACGGCGACGATGTTGCCGTTGGAATCGCGGATGGGTTCGCAGAACATCATGATGAGGCGTCCTGTGAAGCGGGAGAATGTGAGGTCGGACCAGTAGGGCTGCCCTGTCTCCACGACGCTGCGGAACCACTCCTTCTCGCGGAAGTCCATGGAGAGCAGCGGGCGGAAAAGCTTCTTGTCCCCACGCTGTGTCAGCACCTGGACGAGCTGCTTGCCGTTGAGGTCGATGATGTCCAAGAGCTGGATGGACGGCTCGTTCTTGACAACCTCTTTGAGGAAGGGCTCCATGCGGCGCGGGTTCAGGCTGAGGATTTCAGGCGCGGAGCAGATCTTCGAGGTAAGCATGCGCCCCTTGAGGGTGGCGGCATACTTGATCTTCTGGAAGTTGGACTCGAACATGCTCGGGATGTGGTGCTTCGCCTGCGCGATGATTTCGGCGGCGGAGATGCTGGTCGTGCGTCCCTGCGCGTACTGCTCCATGACCCATTCGTAGATGCGGCGCACCCCTGGATGGCGCTTGGAGATTTCCGTGTGCTCGCCTGGCAGTTCCTTGATGTAGTCGTTGAGCCACTGCGCGATGCCCGCCACGCCCGACTTGTCGGTGACCATCACGCGGATGGGGCGGTTCAGCAGGAGCTCCGTGTCGAAGATGTTGTAGATTTCGGGGTTCTTGAGGATGCCGTCCGCGTGAACGCCAGCGCGCGTGGTGTTGAACTCGTCGCCCACAAAGGGGTAGTTGTTCGGGATGTTTGCCTTGACGACATCGCGGTAGTAGTCGGCTATCTCGGTAATGACGCGGGTGTCGATGCCGCATCTGTCGCCCATGATGGCGATGTACTCCATGATGGCGCCTTCAAGCGGCGGATTGCCTGTGCGCTCGCCGAAGCCAAGCAGGGAGGCGTTGAGGGCGGAGACCCCGTAGAACCAGGAGGTCACGGCATTGGTGTGGACCTTGTGGAAGTCGTTATGTCCATGCCATTCCAGCTGTTCTGATGGCACGCCGAGTTCATTGTGGAATGCGGAGACGATTTTGGGGACGCTGCGTGGCAGTGCGGCGCCCGGGTAGGTCACGCCATAGCCCATGGTGTCGCAGAGGCGTATCTTGATGGGGATTCCGCTCTCCTGGGAGAGCTTCATCAGCTCCTCGGCGAATGGGAGGCAGAAGCCATAGATGTCCGCGCGGGTGATGTCCTCGAAGTGGCACCTGGGGGTGATGCCCTCCGCAAGGGCCGCCTTGACGACGGCGAGGTACTCGTCCATGACCTTTGCGCGCGTCTTCTTCAGTTTCAGGAAGATATGGTAGTCGGAGACGGAGGTGAGGATGCCTGTCTCCTTGAGCCCCAGCTCGCGCACGATTTTGAAGTCGTCTGCATTGGCGCGAATCCAGCCCGTGATTTCGGGGTATTTGTGGCCCAGCTGGCGGCAGCCCTCGATGGCCTCGCGGTCGCGGTTGCTATACACGAAGAACTCGCACTGGCGGATGACGCCGTTCGGGCCGCCCAGCTTGTGGAGAAACTCGTAGAGCTGCACGATATGCTCAGGCTTGTAGGGCGGGCGTGCCTGCTGGCCGTCACGGAAGGTGGTGTCTGTAATCCAGATCTCCTTGGCGGGCGAGGGCATGACGTCCTTTCCGTCGAAGAGGATTCGCGGAATCTCTGTATATGGGAACTGCTCGCGGATCAGATTTGGCTCGCGGACGTCGTCCAGCTCAAAGTGCCGCGGGAGGTTGTCCGTTGAAAATGGTGAGTGCATAGTCGTGGGTCCTTGGTAGTGCGTCGAGATAGAATGGCCTCTAGAAGCTCTAGAATCTTTAGAATCTCTAGAATCTCTAGAATCTCTAGAATCTCTAGAATCTCTAGAATCTCTAGAATCTCTAGAATCTCTAGAATCTCTAGAATCTCTAGAATCTCTAGAATCTCTAGAATCTCTAGA
>JAFTAC010000619.1 GCA_017458805.1 Victivallales bacterium
AACATAACAAAAATACACCCCCATGAACCTAGAACGCAGAAAACCGCTCACAGCCAATGTCGGCGTGATGTCCGTCGGTTTGGACACCTACTGGAAGCAGTTTCCAGGGTTGCTGGAAAGGCTGAATGAAAAGACGGAGAAGCTGAAGAGCTATCTATTGCAGCACTCCGTCTCTGTCGTTGATTTTGGCATGATTGACAATGCCTCCAAAGCCTACGCGGCTTTGCCCCAGATGAAGGCTTCCGATCTGGATTTGCTTCTGGTGGATATGGTTACATACGCGACCAGTTCGACCTTCGGGGTTATTGTGCGCGAGATGCAGTGTCCTGTGGTGCTGGTCGCCCTTCAGCCAACCAGTGCCATGGATTACGCGCACGGAACCACATTCATGCAGTTGTGCAATGACGACATCTGCTCTGTGCCCGAGTTCACGGGGGTCGCCATCAGGATGGGAAAACCTGTGGCGGATATCATCATCGGACAGCTTGACGGCGATGACAAGGCGAAGGAGGCGATTGCGGAATGGTGCAGAATCGCCCATGCACGGCACGACCTGCGCAAGGCCCGAATCGGCCATTTGGGGCATGTGCTGGAGGCGATGCTTGACATGCAGACCGACCCCACTGCCGTCACTTCCACTTTCGGTTGCCATGTGGTGCAGTGCGAGCCAGATGAAATCCTGCGCGAATACACCGCCCTTGCTGACAATGCGCCAGAGATAGAGGCTATGTCTAAGCGCATTTTGAGTTTTTTCGACACACCCGACCCTGTTTCGGATCCTGTCACAACCAAGCTCACAGAACCAGATCTACTGACGGCCTCCAAGACCGCTGTGGCGTTGGAACGCTTCATCAAGGCAAAACACCTTGATGGACTTGCCTACTATTACGAAGCTCAGCCAGATACCGAAATGCGGAAGCTGGTGACCAATTTCATTGTCGGCAACTCCCTTTTGACTGCAGCAGGCTTCCCAATGTGCGGCGAGTTCGACATCAAGACCTGCCTTGCCATGCTGATTATGGACCGTCTTGAAATCGGTGGCAGTTTTGCGGAATTCCACCCCATTGATTTCGTCCGCGACACCGTGCTGGTCGGCCATGATGGTCCTCACCATCTGAACATTGCCGACCGCAAGCCAGTCTTGCGCAGCCTGAAAAAGTACCACGGCAAACCTGGCAGCGGCGCAGGAGTCGAATTCAACATCAAGACAGGCCCCATCACGATGCTGAGCATAGGTGTCAAGGCAGACGGCAAGTTCAAGTTCATCATTGCCGAGGGCGAATCCCTGAAGGGGCCGATTCCACCGACGGGAAACACAAATACCCATGGCAAGTTTCCGCCAGATGTCCGAACTTTCCTCGCACGCTGGTGCAAGGAGGGGCCAACCCACCATTTCGCACTTGGCATCGGCCATCACGCCGCTTCAATCGCCAAACTTGCAGCCAGTTTCGGCATTGAAGCCGTGGTTGTGACAGAACATAAGTAACCAGTTTCTGCTATAGGAATTCCCTCCACATGACCACCTTGAAATTGAACACGAAGACCTGGACGCTCAGCTACGGCAAAGAAAAAGTTCAGCTTACACCGCCTCCCGTACGGAAAGTCCGTGGTGAACGCTATGAAAACTTGCCGTTGTACGATGAGAAGGCTGCTGGCTGGCTCTCCGCCCGCCGCCTTCTGGCTATACAGGCGCATGAATGCACCCTCAAGTTTGCTTTCGTGCCTGGTTCGGTGTCGGTGAAGATGGAAGGCCAGTTGATGGAACTAGGACGTGACTACAAGGTCAACGACGTCTGGGGTACGGTTGGCCGTCTGGAAGAGGGGCGCATTACTCAAGGCGAGCAGGTTAGCATTTCCTACTCATATTATCCTTCGCGCATGGACACCGTGTTTCTGGACAAAGGCGGCCACCTCGCCGTGAAGCAAGGCAAGGAGGGGATGGCGCATCCAGAGATACCCTCCATCCCGAAGAGCTGTAAGCATTTAGCCAACCTCTACTGGCACGGCGACTGCACAAAGCTGACGGAGGATATGCTCTATCCCGTGACGGAAACAGCCTTCCCCAATGACTTGATTTCCATCGGCTTCCTGCCTGAAAAGACACTGGAAAAACTGCGTGCAGGCAAGCCAGTCCGCATCCTTGCATGGGGCGACAGCGTGACCTCCTGCACCTATATGCTTCCCGAAGACCGCTGGCAGCACCAGTTCTGCAGACGCCTGCGCGAGAGGTTTCCTAAGGCGAAGATTGAAATGCTCTCGGAGGGCTGGGGAGGGCGCAATACCTCCTCTTTCTTCGCCGTCCCGCCAGGTGAACCCCATAATTTCGAGGAGAATGTTTTGGCACCAAAGCCAGATTTGATTATCTCGGAGTTCGTCAACGACTTCGGCCTGTCCGCAGAGATTTTCAAGACCAATTATGATAAGATTCAGAAGGCGTTTGCGAAAATAGGGGCCGAATGGATTATCATGACCCCTCACTACACACGTCCAGACTCGATGGGGCTCACGTGCTCGAAATACTGCGATGACGACCCGCGCCAATACGTCACTCGTGTGCGCGAGTTCGCCGCAAAGAACCACATCCCGCTGGCAGACGCATCCCGCTACTGGGGACGCCTCTACCGCCAGGGCATTCCATGCGAAATCCTATTCAGCAACGGCATCAACCACCCGCTGAAATACGGCCTCTCTTTATACGCAGATGCTCTGATGCTATTGTTTCCTATAAACAATTAAGTGGTCAGAAGACGAACTGGTGTTAATGCGATGA
>JAFTAC010000620.1 GCA_017458805.1 Victivallales bacterium
ACGCCTCCACACTCAAGTGCAGCATCCAGCGGGCATCTACCGTGCGGAGGATGTGGCGAGGCTGCGCCAGGCTGTCAAGGACGATGAGCAGGCGGCCAGTCTGGCGCAGAAGGTGGCGAAGGACGCCGATGGCGTTTTGGAACAGATTACGCCGAAGTTTCTGGAGGAATGGATTGGCTACCAGAAGGGAGGCGGTGGCTCGGGACCATGCCCTGCCTGTCGTGACAAGGGGCTTCCCTGGCATCCAGGCGGCAGTTGGAGCTGGTCGAAGAACGATCCCGACCAGTTGGTTTGCACGACCTGCAAGACGGTCTATCCCAACGAGCAGTACCCCGAGAGCATCCGTTTCCGCAGCAAATGGGACCCGCGTCAGGAGTTCAGCTATGTGGGAGGCGAGCCGCAGAAGTGCTTTAATTTCCTCTGCCGACTCTCCTACAGCAACATCATACGAACAAGGAAGATTCAGGCCACCTTCCCGCTTCTGGACACGCTGAGCAGGGCCTATATGTTCACGGGGGATGCGAGGTATGCGGACGGTGCGCGGCGGATACTGTTGCGCTTTGCGGAAGTGGTGCCGCATTACCTCTTTGGCAACAATGTCTATGGCGAGGTGGCGGACTGCGACCCTCATGTCGCCGTGAAAGATCCCTTCCACCTGCCTTCAGATGAAATCACACCACCGCCCAACAAGCCTGACCGCAAAATCCACGTGGGCTACTGGAGTGGAAACCGCCTGGGTACTTCGGGGCAGGACGGCGGGGGGACCACCGCCCTTGCCTTGGCGTATGACATCACCTGCGCAGCAACCTGGCCCGATGGACGGCTGGTTTATACTGATGCGGAACGCTTCAAGATAGAGAAGGATTTGCTTCTGGAGATGTGCCTGCAGTTCATCTACGACAAGGGCATCAACAACAAGTCCGTTGGCGGGCGTGCCGCCTGTGCTGTGGTCGGCTGCGTGACAGGGCACCCCGACCTGGTGCGATATGGTCTGGAAGGTTTCGAAAAGACCATCAACGGCTGGTTTCTGCCTGACTACACCACTCCTGAATCTGGCAGTTATCTCTCCATGGTGTTTTCGAATATCCGTGCATTCCCTTGGTGGTTCCGTGACTATTCAGAGCCCGAAGGCTATGCGCCTCCCGACGGCAGCAATCGTTTGGAGCATTTCAATATCTTCAGGGACACGGAGTTCGGCATTTGCTGCCAGAACGCCATCGACACGTTGCAAGGCGATTTGGTTTATCCTCCGATTGCGGACACGCACCCAAAGGGAAGCCGTATCAACGTTCATATTGTCAATGTGCTGCCGATTAGCTGTCCCACCCCTCGCAACCTATCTTTCTTCAAGGCCAACAACAAGGGGAAAATCACCAATGCGATTGACAACCTGATGTTCGGCGGAGCAATTGACTTGACTGGCGTGGAGGAGTTTACGCTTTCAGACAAGGTGTATCCATATTTGCAGCAGGGCTTCCTGCGATATGGTCCCCGTGGGCGGGACGGCCTGGCGCACCTGAACGCAAGCGATTTTGGCGGCCATCATCATTGGGACAGTCTGGGGCTTTACCTATGGCACAAGCAGGAGGTGCTGAATGACCTGGGCTATCTGTGGGACCACCCTGACAAAATCTTTACAGTC
>JAFTAC010000621.1 GCA_017458805.1 Victivallales bacterium
GCGTTCCCCGCGCCACTTCGCATCTGTGTAATCTGTGTAATCTGTGGTTAAAAACTCCCCTAATGGGGAACAGAGCGATACAAAAAAAGATAATCCCCCATCTAGCAAGGAGACAACCATGTTCCTCGGCAAACTGAATGTTCAAACCTCTCCCATATCCATTTCATATACCGTCAACAAGATAGAAGACGGCAAGGCACCTGCCTTTGAAAAGGAGGGCAATCCGCTGTTAGGCGAGCCGCTTCTGGTGCGCTGGAACCAGCTCTACCTATCAGGCCTTCAGTTCACCTTCCGCCTCTCCGCGACTGCCTTCCTGGACACCATCGTCCTCAAGCTCTCGCAGGGCTGCTCCGCCGAGAAAATATCCGTCTATGACGATGCTGACGGGCAGCTGCTGGCTGTCTATGCAGCCGAGACAGGCAAGAAAATCTCAGAGCAGGAGCTTGAGCTGACTGTTGCCGCTGATCTGGCAGCATTCCGTCTGGTCATCGACGCCCCCTTCTCCGACATTGGGCTGGACAGCATCGCCCTTTACGGTGCGTGCGGCGAGGATCTGCCCATTTTCCCAACACCTGTCAAGGAAGCTCTGGGTACAGAAACCGTGCCTGTCGCAGATTTCACCTGCACGCAATCCAATTGTCCAGAAAGCAAACTGGCGGAAGCCGTCCTTGGCGAGAAACTTGCAGAAGACCATGGTGTCACGCTATCAGCAAACCCCAGTGGCAACTCCATCTGCTTCCACAAGAACACCGCCATTGCCGCAAACGGCTACAGTGTGACAATCGCAACAGACTCCATCACGCTGGAGGCCAGCGACCCACGCGGCTTTGTCATCGCCGCAGAAACACTCTTCAAGTCCATACGTGACAATGGCTACCCCGTCGGCAAAATCGAAGATGCCCCGCGCTTCAATTTCCGTGGTGTCCACCTCTTCATTCCACCAGCCGACCAATTTGATTTCGCAAGGAGGCTCATCAAGCACCTTATCTCGCCCATGGGCTACAACTACGTCATCCTGGAGTTCGCGGGCGGTATGCGATTCGACTCCCATCCTGAAATCACAGAGGCGGTTCTCCACGCCAAGCAGATGGCCCGAGAAGGGAAATGGCCGGCCTTCCCCCACGGTGAAGTCGGCGGGGACGGTGTCGCTGAAAAGGCGGATGTCGCCGCATACATCGACTATATCCGCTCCTTCGGCATCGAGGTAATTCCCGAAGTGCAGAGCCTTGGTCACGTCCAATACATCACTGTAGCGCACCCAGAGATCGCCGAACTGGAGGATTCCGCTGAAGAGGTCATCGACCAGCGATTTGCCGACGCCAACAAGGGCAAGTTCTTCGCACACTGCTACTGCCCGTCCAACGAGAAGTCCTACGAAATCATCCTCGACCTAATGGATGAAATCATCGAGGTCGCTCGCCCCACCGAATACGTCCACATCGGCCATGACGAGGTCTATCAGCTGGGCGTCTGCCCTGTCTGCAAGACAAAAGACCCAGCCGACCTCTACTACAACGATGTCATGCGCCTCTATAATCATCTGGCCAAGAAGGGCTTGAAGACGATGCTCTGGAGCGACATGGTGCAACCCGCCAGCTCCTACAAGTCCGTGCCCGCCCTACAGCGCCTGCCCAAGGACATCATTATGATGGACTTCATCTGGTACTTCCATCTTGGGAAGGACATTGAGAACCACCTGACCGACAACGGCTTCCAGGTCATCATCGGCAACCTATACTCCAGCCACTACCCCCGCTTCGAAAAGCGCGTCCAGAACCCGGGCATCATCGGAGGACAGATTTCGATGTGGAAGCGCATGGAAGAGCAGATCATCGGGCGAGGCGGCAAGTTCTACGACATCATGCTCACGGCGCAGATGCTCTGGTCAGCCTCCTACACGCACTGCCTCCGCTACGCCTACGACCGCATCCTCCGCAGTCTGACCCCCGCCCTGCGCGACGCCATCGGCAACCGCCAATCCCCCAGCCGCCTCCCCTTGCACTCCTCACAGGTACTTTTCAAACGCCAAGGCGCGCCTGATCCCGAGCGCGACGCCCAAGGCATTGACATCCCCCTCGAAGGTGCCTTTGACAGCCTGCTCATCTCCCACGCCTGCCCAAAGGAAATCACCCGTATCCCATGGGTGCAGCTGGAGACTCTCGGCAACTACGAAGTGACCTACGCTGACGGCACAACCGCCCTCGTCCCCGTCCAGTACGCAGGCAACATCTGCTACTGGAACCGCCGCCAGGGCGAGCCTCTGAAGCCCCCGTACTACCGCCACAACGGCTACATCGGCACCTACTTCGCCGACACTACCGAATCACGTCTCCGCGACGGACGCATCGTCACTCTCTACCACTACGAGTGGATTAACCCCCATAAGGAAAAGGCAATCACGCGGCTTCGCTACATCCCAGCCCCCAATGCAAAATGCGACATCGTTATCTATGGAGTAAAAGGCATTAGAGGCTGATTGCCATGAACCTGATTGAAAGAATCGAGACAGCGCGTTCAGAACGCAAGGCAGCCCTGGTCGTCAAGAACGCGCGCATCTTCCACTTGACGGACGGCTCGTTCGAAACGGCGGACATCGCCATCACGGGCGACGGCGTCATCGCAGGCATCGGCACGGGCTATGAAGGCGAACGCGAACTGGACGCGACAGGGCTCACTGCCATGCCTGGCTTCATTGACGCCCACCTTCACATCGAATCCTCTCTGATGACCCCATTTGAGTTCGAGCGGTGCGCCCTTCAACATGGTGTCACCACTGTTGCCAGCGACCCGCACGAACTGGCCAACGTCGTGGGAACCACCGCATTCCAATACTTCTTCGACTGCGCGGAAAAACTGGCCATGACGCTGTTGGTGCGCCTCTCCTCCTGCGTACCCGCCACCGTTTTCGAAACCTCGGGAGCCAACATCACGGCGGACGATTTGGAACAGTGGCACGCCCGCCATCCCAAAGCGGCTCTGGCAGAACTGATGAATGTGCCAGGCGTCCTCAATAAAGATGCCCAGACGCTTCGCAAAATCAACTCTTTCGACTACATCGACGGGCACTGCCCCCTGGTGAGCGGCAAAGATTTGAACGCCTACATCTCCGTCGGTGTCCGCAACGACCATGAATCCTCGCAACTGGAGGAAGCCCGTGAAAAAATACGTCGTGGCCTGCAGGTATTCATCCGAGAAGGCAGCGCTGCCAGAAATCTGGAGGCTTTCATACCTCTTCTCACTCTTGAAAACGCCCCCTTCATCGCCTTCTGCACCGACGACAGGAACCCGCTAGATTTGCAGGAGATGGGTCATATCGACAAAATGGTCGCACGCGCCATCCAGGCGGGTGTGCCCCGCCTTGTCGCCTACCGTATCGCCAGCCTATCCGCCGCACACGGGCTGCGCCTTTTCGACCGCGGTCTGATTGCGCCTGGCATGAGGGCGGACATCGCCCTGCTCTCCGACCTTGATACATGCACCGTCGAAAGGGTGCTCGTGGGCGGCAAGTTCGCAGACGAAATCAGCTATCAGCCCGAGGAGATGCCCAGTCTAGAGCCTTTCCGCCACACCATCAAGTGCCGTGAAATGCAGCCATCCGACTTCATGCAGGACACTACTGGCGTCCACCCCGTCATCGGCATTCGTGACGGCGACCTTGTCACCGACCACTTGAACCTGCCCGCTAATTCGGAAGATGTACTGTCGGTCGCCGTCATAGAACGTTACGGCAAAAACGGCAACATCGGCAAGAGCTTTGTGCGTGGCTTCGGGCTGAAGCAAGGTGCCATTGCCTCCAGCGTCGGCCACGATTCCCACAATATCTGCGTCGTCGGTACAAATCCAGCTGATATGGCGGTGGCCGTCAACACCCTGCGCAAATCGCAGGGCGGCTTTGCCGTCGTCAACAACGGCCAGGTTACGGGACATGTGCCACTGCCCCTTGCTGGGCTTTTCTCTGATGCGCCAGCGGAGACCATTGCGGAACAGCTCACTACCCTGCGAGAAGCCGTCCGCGACTGCGGCTGCACACTCAAGGAGCCCTTCCTGCAAATGGCCTTCATCCCCCTCCCCGTCATCCCTCACCTGAAACTCACCGACAAGGGACTTTTCGATGTCGATAAGTTTGTACTATGTCGATAAGTTTATACTAATGACATTTCCTCAAATACCATACTTGAATTCTTTTTTCCCTCTAATCAGAAAGGAGAACCTATGAAGGACTTTTTCAAACTCAAGGAAAACGACACGAATCTCAACAGGGAACTGCTGGCGGGATTGACAACCTTCCTTGCCATGGCCTACATTCTGGCGGTCAACCCCAACATCTTGAGCGCGGCAGGGATGCCCGCTGGCGGCGTTTTCTTCGCGACCGCCCTTGCCTCCTTCGTGGGCACCTGCCTGATGGCCTTTTTCTCCAACTACCCCTTTGCGCTGGCGCCTGGAATGGGCCTCAACGCCTACTTCGCCTACACCGTCGTCCTGGGCATGGGCTACTCCTGGCAGTTCGCCCTGCTGGCCGTCTTCGTGGAAGGCCTCATCTTCCTGCTGCTCTCCCTCACAAAGGTGCGTGAAAGCATCTTCAACTGCATTCCGCTGCCTCTGAAGACTGCGGTCAGCGTCGGCATCGGCCTCTTCATCGCATTCATTGCCCTCCAGAACGCCCACATCATCGTCGATGCCCCGACGCTGGTCGGTTTCCAGTCCTTCAACAAGGGGAACATCCAGGGACACGGCATCTGCGCCATCCTTGCCATTGTCGGCACCATCCTCACCGCGTGGGGCATCCACAAGGGCATCCGTGGAAGCATCCTCATCGGAATCCTTATCACTTGGGTGCTCGGCATCATCGCACAGCTCATCGGCCTCTATGTCATCGACCCTGAAATCGGCTGTTTCTCCCTCCTGCCCCACTTCTCCTTCAAAACCTTCACAACCTCCTTCAAGGACTTCACAACCATCTTCTGCGCCCTCTTCACCCCATCCGAATGGACGCTGAAGGGCTCTGAATCCATCGGCTTCGCCCTTCTCAAATCCGCCAACTTCGTCATCATCATGCTCGCCTTCATGTTCGTCGATATCTTCGACACCATGGGCACGCTCATCGGCGTCTCCACCAAGGCCAATATGCTTGACAAGGACGGCAAGCTGCCCCGCATCAAAGGTGCCCTGCTCTCCGATGCCATCGCCACCGCCGTGGGTGCTATCTTCGGCACCTCCACCGTCACCACCTTCGTCGAATCCGCCTCTGGCGTGGCAGAGGGTGGACGTACAGGGCTGACTGCCCTCACCACCGCCTTCCTCTTCCTCATCTCGCTGCTCTTCGCACCGATTTTCCTCGCAATCCCTAGCTTCGCCACAGCCCCTGCCCTCATCATCGTCGGATTCTACATGATTTCTGGCATCACCAAAATTGACTTCAACAACTACCTGGACGCCATACCAGCCTACCTGACCATCCTCATCATGCCCTTCGCCTACAGCATCTCCGAAGGCATCTGTGCGGGCATCATCACCTGGACCATCCTCAACTTCTTCTCGCCCAACAGAAAGAACATCAATCCGCTAATGTACGTCCTCACCATCCTCTTCCTCAGCAAATACGTCGTGCTATGATGAACCACAACAAAACCATCGAAGACATTGTCGGTGACGACCTGCGGGACGGCATCGTCCACAGTGTCGCCGTTCTGGCGGGCACTCCTGAAGAACGGCTCTTCACGCTTGAAAAGGGCTTCACCACCCCCAAACACGACTACCCCATGACGCTGGACACGGTGATTGACGCCGCCAGCACTACCAAGGTAACCTGCGGCATCACGCCGCTTCTCATCCTGCACCACCAAGGGCTCATCGACTTCGATGCGCCATTCACCGAATACCTCCCGCAGTACGACGCCCCCCTGCCCTA
>JAFTAC010000622.1 GCA_017458805.1 Victivallales bacterium
ACGACATCAGAGAAGTACACCATTCTTGCGAACTTTATTGAAAAGGCCCGTTGCAATACAAGATTCCGAACTATCTCCAAACGTAATCCAATCCCTGTACTGGCGTAAAAATGATTCAACCGATTGCTAGAACATAGCCAAGAAATAAGGAGTTGGATAGATGGTACGGTATGAGCTGAATTTCGAGGAACTGGACCCAGAGGCGAAAATCGGGCTGACGCCACAGAAGTACACGGCAGTCAGTGCGATTTGGACTTTCTTTCTAGGTCTGCTCTTCACGGCGGTCTTCTATGGCGCGATGTATCCCCTTCACATAAGGCACAAGTGGCAGATGGTCGATATGTTCTTCCACGGCGGCGTTGAAAACCGCTCCACCATCCCCTACTTCACCATTTTCCTGACTTGCTGGTGCCTGGCGTTTCTCTTTGTCAAATGGAGGAAACTGGCAGCGCAGCGGAAGGCGCTGACGCTGAACTTCACGCCCGCCGACAGCCGTTTCGTCATCACGCGCCTGATTGCGGGGCCGCTCGTCAATCAGCTTCACCAGCGCGTCTATCAGAGCGAGAAGTTCATGCTCTTCTGGCGGATTGAATGTGCCATGAATGGGCTGGACAACCTTGGGCATGTCTCTGAGGTGTCGGCGGTGATGAACGACCTGGCGGAGAATGACGCTAATCTGGTGGAGAGCAGCTACACCTTGACAAAAGGACTCATCTGGGCCATTCCCGTGCTGGGCTTCATTGGGACAGTGCTGGGGCTAAGCCAGGCTGTTGGCGGGTTCGGAAGCGTCGTCTCAAGTGGCGCAGACCTGGAGACGCTGAAAGATGCACTGGGGGGCGTGACATCGGGGCTGGGCACCGCCTTTGAGACGACGCTCATCGCACTGGTGGCCGCCCTGATTGTCCAGCTACTGATGACACTTCTCATGCGCAAGGAAGAGGAGTTTCTGGACGAGTGCTCCACCTACTGCTACACAAATGTGACCAGCAAGCTGAAGATATTCGGTGAAAACGAGACCGACAATCTCTCCAGCGTGTCGGCCAACTTCCTGGGCTTGAACCTGCCCCCTCCCCAGCCGTCCACCATCCCGCATGCGGAGAACATCGGAAACCCAGCTGGGGCTTTCACGGGTGGGGCAAATGGTAGCATGCCAGGCAACCCTGGTGGGAATGTGCCTTGGGATAACCTAGGGAAGTAGGCTTTCGGGGAGACAGCAAGCGATGAAAGACCGCGGCACACCAATCAGCCTTTTTTCCTTTCAGGACATCGTCACGAGCCTGACGGGCATCATGGTGATTGTAATACTCGTCATTGTGCTTCAACTGGCAGAAGCCAGGTTCAACTATGAGAACCCGAAGTCGGACAATCCCGAATACCTGGAGTTGAAGGAAAAGATGAAGGAACTGGCGGAGCGTCTGAAGCAACTGAAGACGGCTGGTGAGGAGATGCCTGAGGAGGTCAAGGCCTACTTGAATACTCCCGTCGAGGCCATTGATTCCCAACTGGAGACAGAGAAGAAGGCAACTGCTTCAATGAACGCCGAGATGGAGCGGAACGCAAAGGATAAGGTGACACTGAAGCTCACCCTGGAGCAGATAAGGCAGTTGCTCGAAGCGTCCAAGGCGGAGAAGAAGGATAAGGAGAAGAAGCGAGAGGATGTTGACGCGAAGCTGGCAGCAGCTGAAAAGGATGGAAGCACCGAAACGCTTGAACGCCAGCTGGAGCAGCTTCGTCTAGAAAATGAACGGCTGAGAAACAACATCCGCATCACGGCGGACAAGGTGGAATTCTCCTTTACAGGAGTGATGTCCCGCCAGCCCATTCTCATTGAATGCACAGGGAATGGCTTCCGTGCCCAGGTCTATAAAAGTGATGACGCCGTCACGGAGTACAAAAGCCTCTCCAGCCTGGAGAACTGGTTGCGTCAGCAGGACCTCAAGACATGCTATCCTGTCCTGCTGCTGCGTAAAAGCTATTTCTCCCATCTGGATGAAATTTTGATTGCTCTACATCGTGTTGACAAGGATATAGTGCTTGGAATAGAGCCGTTGGACGACAAGGTGAAGGTGTTCTGATGAGCAGGAAAAACGCATTGCCCGACAGTCTGGAACTTTTGCTGGATACGATGTGCAACACCTTCGGTGCCATCATGTTCATCGCGATTTCGTTAGTCATCATCTCACAGATTTCAACAAAGATGGTACGCGACATGAAGCTCCCTGAGGTGACGGAGGAGTATCTGGAGCAGATGCGCCAGAGGATGCGCGCATTGGAGAATGAGCTGGCAGAGGAGGAACAAAAGATGGCGGAAAAGGCTCTGGCCGCCCTCGCCATGCCCGCCGAAAAGAAGGAGAAAGTGGAGAGGCTGCTGGCTTCCAAGGCCGAAAACCAGCGGCTTATCCTCGACCTCTCACGACAAATGGATGAAAAAACGAAGACACAGAACGAGCTGGAAACCGTAAAGAACGAGCTGGAGGACACCAAGTCGGAGGCAAAACAGCTGGAAGTAGAGACGACCCAGAAGGAACGTACCCTCGCCCAGATGCTGCTGGACAACCAACAGAAGAGGGAAGAGCTGGAAAGGCACATTGAGCAGGAACGGCAGGAACAAACCAGTTTGGCCAAAAAGCTGAAGAACACTTCGCCCCAGACACTGACCTTTGCCATGGAGGTTAGCACGGCTGGAGAAAGGCAATACCTTGTCTGCCTGAGAAATGGCCGTCTTTACAAGGAAGAGGCAGATGAAGTGGTGAGTGTACGGGACAGCGAAACTGGAGGACACTTTTCTTTCAAGGGGAGTGGACACCCCATGTCAGGGAACATGGAAGGAGAGCTTCGCAGGCTTTTGGGAGGTGTAAGCCAGGGAAGATTTGTCAACGTCTTCTGCGACCAGGCTAGTTACGACATACTGGTCGCCATGCGCAAATACCTTCGTTCCCGCAAAATCAAAATGGCCTTCTGTTATACGAATGATTGGAAATATAGTTATGGTGATGTCAAAGCCTCAAACTGATAGAGAAAAAGATGAGAAGAATTGAGATGTTGAAGCAAATCTTGGTATTTGGAATAGCCTGTTGTTTTTGTATGGCACTGGTCTCTTGCAAGGCGAAGCCCCCGAAGCCAGCAAAGGCCAAGGCGCTTGTGGAGGCAAACTTCAGGGAAAAGGGATACGAGGTGCAATGTGTGAATATTGGAGAATACACCAAGCTGGGGGAAAAACAATGGAGCACACTGGTGGAGGTCAAGCAGGAGTCAGGGCAGCCATTTCCCTACGAGGTGACGTTCAAGGCTCTGAGGAGAGGATACGAACTGACCTGCGGTTTCGAGTATTTGCTTGAATTGGATGAGCTCGTGAAAAGAGATGTCAATGATGCCGTCAACAAGGAGCAGTTTAAACTCCTCTTGACAGGGAATGCGCCAGACAGGGCAGAAGGCGCAGTCAACAAAAATGTGAAGCCTTTTTCCGTCGATGTAAAGGTCAAGTATCTGCTCTTTGAGCCGTCCCGCGTCTCCGAAGGGGACATTTCGACACAGCCCCAAAGTCAAGCGGAAGGCAAGGCGAACTTTACCCCCGAGCCTGCAAAATTACAGCTTGATTTGAATAATTCCACCTTTCTTCTTTGGGTCCTAGAGGCATGCATCAAGGAGCAGATTGTCAGGCAATTTGAAGATGAGTTGTTTACAACCGTCACGGTAGATGCGCTTCTGTCGCTGAATGAAAACGGGAAGGAAGGCTATTCAGGGAAGGCGAAAATCTCGCAGAAATCCCGAAAACGCACGGGCACACTAACCTTTGATATGGTTCTCGTGGAGAATGGCAACTGCAAGGTGACTTGCCGGTTAAACGGGTTCGAGGACTGGATAGTTGATGAAGGCAAGGACGCAAAGTGGCGCAAACACCGCCTTGAAATCCTGGCCGAAGCCTGGAGAATTGCCCATGACCCTGAAAAGCTTCTTGACAAGGATTTTCATCCACTGGGAAGCGAGCTGATTGAAATGGCAAACAAGGCCATCGAAAAAGGGTTCAAGTCAACCTATTGGGGGGACTACACAAAACTTAAGCCAGAGGAGAATCTCACCTACATGCCCAGTCTCAACACTCACGAGGTCTCTTTTGAGGGGCGGACCCTCACCAAGACCATGCTTGGGAACGAATATGCACAGATTCACGTGAATTCCTTCCCCCCATTGGCCACCCTGTTTGATTCCAGCTCACTTGAACAAGAGAAGTTCCAGACGATTGATTTGGAAGCATGGGAGAAGGAGATAGAGGCTGAGATTGCACAGGAACTGGAGGAAAAGTACGACCTTCGCTTCATGAAAGACCCAGATTATCTTGAGAAGGCGTATCCCGTTTATCAGAAACTTGACAATGCAACTGTCATCGTGAAGGAGGAGCGCGGCATGAAGAATGTGAAGCACAGTGGCCTTGTCAAAGCCATTGGACCGCAAAAAATCATGATTGGTCCGCACATTCTTCTTATCGAGGACCTGACCTGGGAAAGCCGGCTTAGCTTTGACATGAATTACAGGAAGAAGAAGTTCACGGAGTTGAACTTCAGAGATGCGATGATGCTGAAAATGATAACCAGACTTCGCACTCCAATGCATGACAGGCGGAAGTGCATCAGATTGCAGAATGCTGGCTATCTCCCTAATGTTTTTTTGAGGAATTCAGGCCTGTACAACCCAAATGAAGCAACCTGGGTCACTGAATATGATTTTCTAGCACATTGGCTGAGGGCACACCTCATCGCCAAAGACCTTTTTGAGAAGGAGGGATATGTCTATGCCCCGAATATGAAGATGCGCCTTGAATGGATGCCCAAGAAGGTCGCTGAGAACTTTGCTGTCTATATCAAGGTCAAATACCAGCGAATAAGGCAGTTGGGTGAAGCCATGAGAAAGCGCAGGGAGGAACTGGAGAAACTGAAGATGGACGGTTATTCCGAAGAGGCCATTGAACGCGCCTTCTGGCGTGAATTCGGCAACACCGACCAGGGAGCCTGGGGCAGATGCCCATTCTGCAAGGGGACGGGAAAAGAGCTTAAGTACACAGGGGGTGGTTTTTACAAAACCATTGAGTGCCGTTCATGCTTTGGCACAGGCAAATCCTCCAATGTCGATGACGTCACCCTGGACGCTCTGGGCAATGTCGTCAAGAATGTCATTGAAGAGTTCGAGGATGAGGAATTCTGGAACACTGCTACCGTGGTTCCTGCGCCATTAAAGTAAGTTTCAGAAAGAATGTTAACAACTAATATAAGAATGCATAAAGGTAACTATTCAGAAGAGTATCAAATTGGCACAAGCCGCTAGCTTTTCTGCGCCTTGCCGCTCCGCTTCGCTTCGCGGCACGGCGCAAAGGAACCTGGGGTATCGCCTGCCCGTGGGTTTCGCTCGCCGCGCGGCTTTGCTCCACCCACGGCTAGATTCTATCGCCGCGGCTTACCCCTTCTGAATAATTACGCAAAAAGCTAATCTAGTCAATGTCTAGAGGTAAATGTCTAGAGGTAATTGATATAATGCAATTCTAGACTCGGTTAATCAAGGACTAGTTTATGCTGGTTAAATGTCAAAAATGCGGAAATATATTTGAATTAGAAGACCGCAAGCAAGGCTATCTGGAGGGTTGCCCGTTTTGTGAGGGAGGGGTTGTGGCCCAACCGAA
>JAFTAC010000623.1 GCA_017458805.1 Victivallales bacterium
CCTATAACGGTTATGAGCTTCAAAATACGGATTGCCTCTTCTCGCTGCCTGACGTGACTGTACTAATGATTCACGGCAGCTGGATGGACAAGTCAGGGCTGCACTCCCCCAAACGGAGAGTCCGCGCAAAGGTCGCAGTTTGAGTAGGATAGCAGAAACGAAACAGCCCGCCAATGGGTAAGCCATTGACGGGCTATGGGAAAAGCGATGGTCGGACAAGCTGGGGCCTTCTGAACCATTCTCCGGCGTTCTCCAATCGCTAACCCACGACCTTTGCGAAAGCCAACCGTCGGGAGAACGGAAAACCAGTGTTTTTCGCCTTGGGTATCAGTCCACAGCCCGTATCAGCGTCATCTTACGGGGCTGTTTTTGGGGAAGACCTCACACATTTAGCATCTGAACAAAGCAAACGGAAGGTAATGGCAAGGCTCTCCCAGCCTCTCTTCATTGACAATCTCTGCTGCCTTCGTTGCACTTTGTTCATCTGGGTACATTCCATGCGGGTTAAGTTGAATGCCAAGGCGCTTGGGAAGAACACCGTCCGTGTCGCAGCAGCAGAAGGTGCAGCCAAGTCCCAATACATTGCCCTTTTTATGGTAATCCAATGGCGGCAATGGTGCTCCATCCTCAACATAGTCGCCGACTTCGTACAAATCCCAGCCTAGAAGCACGGCGTTTTCAGGAAGATGCACAACCTTGCTGACATTTGGTGCATCCAGAAAATGCGCATCATTGGAGCACAGGCCGATGATTAGCACATCGTTCCTTTCCTTGAAGAATTCGCGGCAAATGCGTGCCGGGGTGTCATAATCAAGGTAGTTGTGGAACAGCTCATAATTGATTTGCCCGCAGTGCTCCTGTCCAAAATCATAGAGATGCCTGGCCTCGCGCTGAGACAGGTTCCAAGTCCGTTGTATCTCCTCCCCGTCAAACGGAGCGGATTCAAGTCCAGGAAGGACGCCTTCGCATAGACAGCCCGCCACAGTCAAATAATCTGGCGTAGTCCAGGATGGTCTGGGCTTCGATCCAGACTTTCTGACGATGCAATATCCCAGTGGAATCATATTCGCGTTAACACTCATTTGTCAAATACCTCGCTTCATTTTTCATTTCGTGAAGTTTTGGGGAATGTACCACCACCCTTCCATCTGCGGATGCTCCAAATGATGCAGTAATTGCGGATGAATCTGTGGCTGTGAAACCGCTGTGTTAAGACGCTCAATGTCAGTTATGATTCCACTTCTGGCATAGCCGTTGCGAACTGCATTTCCAACGTAAATCAAGCAGAGCGTGCCTAACGCAAGGACGGATAGAATTGCAAGGTAGACTCTGCGGAAGATGCTTTTCACCTGGAAATGCCGCATTACATACCAGATTCCCGCCATAACTGCAAATATGATTGTCCAGGCAATGGAGGGGAATGTCCATTCGGGGCTTGAGGCCACTCCTAATGATTCCGCAAAGGCATGCGCGAGCGTGGTCGCCTTTCGACTTCCCCTCCAGGCAGGGGATTCAAGAAGTGCAGCCAGTTTCTCCTGAAGCTGAGCCTGTTCGCCCGCCTTCAGCATAACCGCACACTGCTTATAGGCTTTCTCCCTATTCGTCTTTGCCCAGTGCAATCTGGATTCGCCTATCGTATAATAAACCGCCGCACATCCCCAAAACACTGCCAGGGTAAGCAGAATAATCCACTCGCGCTTGATCTTGCAAAGCCAGTAACCGCCCGCAAGCATTCCTAACAGCCAAAAGATGAGAAAAGTGTTAACGTCCATTGATTGCCCCCTTGTTCGCGATGACGCCCACTGCGCCCTGTGCGGGTGCGTCCCAGAAGAAGATTTTGCGGAGAAGGTGC
>JAFTAC010000624.1 GCA_017458805.1 Victivallales bacterium
GCCGCCGTCATGGAGCGGGGCCCCCTTGAAGAAGATGCTCTCCAACAGCGAGTTTCCTGGCATAAGGGTGGCATCAATCTCTTTTGCGTTCTTCATATAGGTGTTCAGGGGCATCTTCTGCTCAATGGCAATGAGTGCACCTGTCTTTGAGAGCGACATTTTCACGACTTCCGTACATAATGCGCTTATCGTCACGTCATCATACCAACTTGACTTCTTGCGAGGCACGAACTTTTCAGTAATCAGTTTGGAGAACATCCCAAGCAACTTGCGTATTTCATTGCCCATGAGGATGACGATGAATATCGGCAGGTACTCGAAAAGCCTCTCCAGCAGAAACTGTAGAGCCTCCAGTTTGAAGCCTTTGGCCAAAGCGTAGAGGCACGACAGCAGGGTCAGCATCACATACAAGATGGTGGGGACGATAGTTCCTTTCAGCAGACGCATGACCCAATACAGGAGAGTTGCCAGCACTCCGACCTGAACCGCCATCTTTACCAGAAAGCGGAAAGTCAGCCAGGCAATGTTCCAATCCCAATGCATATTCTCTAGCTCCTTGTGTCAGGCACGGCCCTGCGCAGGGCATTCGCTACTTTGACTGCATCCACGGCAGACTTCACATCGTGAACTCGCAGAATCTCCGTTCCCATGAAGGCTGCAATCGCCACGGCGGCAACGGTTGCCGCCCCTCGCTCTGGAATGGGACGACCCGTGACCGCCCCCAGCACCGACTTGCGCGAGATGCCCAGCAGGACGGGGCATCCGATGGTGCGAAGCGGCTCGACGGCCATGGTCAGTTCCAGGTTCTGCTCCACGCTCTTGCCAAAGCCGATGCCCGCATCCACTGCAAAGTACTCCTTGCTTAGCCCTGTCTGTCGGCAGGCCCACTCCACGCGTGCTTTCAGGTAGCCAACCACCTCGTCAGTGCAAGCCCCTTTGCTCACCATCGGTACAGAATGCATCAAAATAGCACCTGCCTTGTACTTCGCCATCAGTTCGCACATGGCCTCGGGCACGCGCTCAAAGGCGGTCACGTCGTTGATGATGTCCGCGCCCGCACTCAGGGCTGCCTCTGCAACTCCCGCCTTCATCGTATCAACGCTAATGGCAATGTCGGGCAGGGCACGGCGTATGCTACTAACGGCGGGCACAACTCTTGCAAGCTCTTCTTCCAGGGGGACTGGCGAGTAGCCAGGGCGTGTTGACTCGCCTCCGATGTCGATGATGGCGGCACCTTCCTCAGCCATGCGGCACGCAGCCTCCACGGGCGACGACGTGTTGACGCCGCCGTCCGAAAAGGAGTCAGGCGTCACGTTCAGAATGCCCATCACAAGCGGGCTTGCGCTGAAATCCAATTTCTTGCCGTGTGCAATCTTCAGTATCATCTATCGTATCTACGCTAAAAACAACTATCAACACTCCAATTACTTGTATCGCCTATCTGTCAAGAAGCTGTAATGGGAATCCAATGGACTTACTATAATCAAAAACGCTGTTTTTGCAAACTAGGGTAATGGCAAAAACAGCGCTTGGTCTATGATTCTTCGTATTACTCTGTAATACTGTCTTTGAGTGAATCAACTGAACATCTGGATGTATCCCATTGCGAAGATGAGAAGGATGACGACGGGCAGGATGTACTTCCAGTAGATGCGGATGGCGGATGGGATGTGCCACGGCTGTCCTTCCTCCAACTCGTTCATGAACTTGCTTTCACCCCAGCCCGACTTGCTAAAGCAGAAGAGGGTCATGGCAAGTGCCCCCAGGGGGAGCAGGTTTTGGCTGACGATGAAGTCCTCGAAGTCGAGGATGGAGGAGTTGCCGCCAAGAGGCTTGATGAAGGCAAGGAGGTTGTAGCCGAAAACGCAGGGGAGGGAGAGCATGGCGACCGCCAGCCCGACGCAGGCTGTCGCCTTTCTGCGCGGGAAGCTATACTCGTCTTGCAGGTAGGCGATGAGGTTTTCGAAGACGGCGACGATGGTCGTCAGCGCGGCAAGTGCCATGAAGAGGAAGAAAAGCGTGCCCCAGATGCGCCCCAGCGGGATGTTGTTGAAAATGTTCGGCAGCGAGACGAATATCAGGCCTGGTCCCTGGCCTACATCGACGTTGTAGCTTTTGCATATCGGGAAGACGATGAACCCTGCGCAGAGGGCAACGAGTGTGTCCAGCAGGATAATCCAGCCACACTCTTTTGCCAACGGCTTCTTCCAGTTGAGGTAACTTCCGAAGATGGTCATGCTTCCCACACCAAGACTGAGGGTGAAGAAGGCCTGCCCCATGGCCGCGAATACTGTTTCCAGTGGTTTCTGGGTGAAGTTGTTCCAGTTTGGGCATAGGTAGAAGGCGAGGCCTTCGCGCATGCCTGGCGTGGTAAGGGCATAGCCTGCCAGCACGACCATCAGCACTATCAGGGCACTCATCATGTATTTGACGTATTTCTCTACCCCCTTCTGGACACCGTACCAGCAGATGGCGCTTCCCAGAAGCGTTGCCAACAGCATGTAAGATGAAGAACGTGAGGCGGATTTGGTCAGTTCGTCGAAGAACTTGCCGCTGCTTTCCGCACTGGCGAAGGCAGTATTGACGCCTCGTGCGAAGTAGCCCGTGTAGGCAAAAAGCCAGCCTGAGACGCTGGTGTAGTAGATCATGAGGATGAAGCAGCCGCTTATCATGATGCGGGCGAGCCACGTCCAGCCGACTGTGTGGGATGTGGCCAGGTTGCGGAAAGAGCCGACGAGGTTGGAGCGTCCACCCCGTCCGATTGCCATTTCGGTCATCAGGACGGGGAAGCCGAGGA
>JAFTAC010000625.1 GCA_017458805.1 Victivallales bacterium
AAGGAGATAGGCATCCGCAAGGTATTTGGTTCTTCAACCAAGGAGATCTTGCAGATGTACTGTAAGCACTACGCCCTCATACTGTTCATCTGCTTCATCATTGCCGCTCCCTTGGCGTGGTATATCGGCAGGCAGTGGCTACAGAACTTCGCCGAGCGCACCGCCATCCACTGGTGGCTCTTCCCGTTGGCCTTGCTGATAGTAGGTCTCATCACCATGGCAACCGTCATCACGCAGAGTTGGCGGGCAGCCAATGATAATCCCGTTAACAGTATTAAAACAGAATAAAAAGACTTAAAAAGGCACTTGTTACGCGCAATAATAGGGCAGCCGAAGCGTTTCTGAGGAAAACAATAAGGCATGGATAAGGAGACCTATGAGAAACAGAAAGCCTTTGCGGGCGAGAAGATTCCCTCAATGAACCGCCGCTGCGTCGGGCACGATTATCAAGGGCGGCAAATATACATGCTCACAATGGTGACCGAAGGGCGTCGTCCGCTCTTCGGCCATGTGGCAGGGCGCAGCGACGGCGCACCAGGTACGCCCGTTGAGCCTCATGTGGTGCTGACGGAGTTGGGACGAGCCGTAGTAGAACGTTGGTGGGCCACCCATGAGCTATACCCTGAAATAGAAGTGCTGGCCTTGCAGATGATGCCCGACCACCTGCATGGCATACTCTTCGTAAAAGAAAGAATGGACCAGCACCTGGGCCAGGCCATCAAGGGCTTCAAGACGGGCTGCAACAAAGCCTATCGCCGCCTCGTGCTTGGGGATGTTCAGTCTGTTGCGACCTGGTCGCAACAAACGGAACAGGCAGGAAAACGCCCAAAGGACGACCGCCACGGCCTCCTCTTTGCCCGCGGCTATAACGACCGCCTACTGCTGCGCGAAGGGCAACTCGACACCTGGCTGCGCTACCTCGCCGACAACCCGCGCCGCCTGCTGATGAAACGCGAGCACCCCGACCTCTTCCGCGTGCAGCGCGGTCTCATCATCGGCAGTCAGCAGTTCTCGGCCATCGGCAACCGTTTCCTGCTTCAGCGCCCCGTCAAGCTGCAGGTGCAGTGCTCGCGCCGCTTGACGGAAACGGAGATACAACAACGGGTGAACCATTTCCTCAGTGCCGCCGCACAAGGAGCCGTGCTCGTCTCACCCTCCATATCGCCTGGCGAGAAAGCAGTGATGCGGGCGGCCTTCGAACTAGGCTTCCCGCTCATCTACCTTCAAGAAAACGGCTTTACCGACTTGGCAAAGCCCGGTGGCCAGCGCATGGAGGCTTGCGCGCGGGGCCAGTTGCTCATCCTCGCTCCATGGGACCACCACAACGAGCGCATCGCCATCAGTCGCAACCAATGCCTCTCACTGAACGACATGGCACGCATGATTTGCAGTCAAAGTGTCTAAAAACCATACGCCGAAGTGTCTATTTTTTAGACAATCCGCTTCCGCCAGGGCCTCGGGTCTTGGCGGATTTGCGTTTTAGGCGTAACTTTGCATCAGAAAAAAATCATAAAACGTATGAAGACTATCATCAGAAACTTCACATCCATGTTCCGTAAGTTTGTAACGGCGAACCTATTGAACCTGCTGGGGCTGAGCCTGGCTTTCGCCTCGTTCTTTGTCATCATGACGCAGGTCTATTACGACCTGGGCTACAACAAGAGTTTTACGGAGCACGAAAAGCTGTTCCGCTTGACAATAAAGTTAGGGCATGGCATGGAGGACTATGGCGTGACGCTGCCCCGTCCGCTGGTGGAACAGATGGCGGCAGCATCGCCGCATATCACGGGCTATGGCATCGAAGAGGGCTGGACAAGAATCGACCAGTTTATG
>JAFTAC010000067.1 GCA_017458805.1 Victivallales bacterium
CTCGCCAAGCATGGTGCGTTCGGCAAGCGCATTCGCGCCTGCCTTGACCGAATGCAACCTCGCTGGCATTTTGACCATCCCCACGCTCCGCTTACAGGGATTCACAAGATAGTCCTGACAGGCATCCCAGAGTGCCCTCCCGCTTTGGTGGAAGCAGAACTCCTGGTCGGCCTTCCCCTGCCTCTTTTGCATTTTTCCCAAGTCAAACTGCACCAGTTCCTGAAGGGCATAGACCGCACTTGGATGCGAACAACCAAAGGCCTGCTCCACCTCGCGGATAGAAGGCAATGGCGGCAATTTGTGAAGAAGCACTCCTAGTACAACAAGCTGTGCGTAGGTGCTGAAATCCTCCCTTGCAATTAGCCGACGACGCATCGACGCTTTCAGCGCGACCGCCAGAAACGGCAGGAAAAGCCCCTTGTCAGGCACGATGAACGGAATGCCGTATGCCATCATTTTCTGCGAGGCATGAAACTCAAGATGTCCTGCGCAATAAACCACTTCCTGATGGAAATGGCCTGTCAAGAAGGCAAGTCGCTTGCGGAGGTTCAAAGGTGTGGTGCGCATGTTGTCCCTCTCAACGCAGAACACGCAATCCACGTTGGACAGCGTTCCCGAGAAAAACTCGTACTGGCTACTATAGAACATCGGCAAATCCTTGCCAGTGGGCAAAGGTGTCAGCTGCAATGACTGCCCCAGCACCTTTTCTATGTATTGCTCGATAGTCTCTTTCATGTCGGTAACCCCCAATTGTCACTAATTTTATTCGTAAGTAAAAATAATTCTACTTACGAATTTTTCAAGTGAGAAATTTGATTATTACGATGTTTTTCGCAAATTTACTTCCTTTCTCCAATCAATCGTTTTTTTAGATATTCACATAAAACACATTGAAAAAACTCAAAGAAACTCGTGTTCCAAGTTGCAAAACGGTATTATTCTACTATGTTATGAATCAATCGCAAATCAGACGAAAAACATCCCAAGAAGGCCATTTAGGCAGGGAAAACAAGGCTTAAGGAGCAGCTTATGAAAAAAGGCGACATTGCACCAGATTTTACATTACTTGACAAGGACGGCAAGGAGGTTACCCTCTCCAGTTTCAGAGGGCGCAAGGTTGTGTTGTATTTTTATCCAAAGGACAATACTCCAGGATGTACGAGGCAGGCCGTGGCATTTGCGGAAAATTACGCCGAGTTTGAGAAGCGTGGCATTGTGGTGATTGGCATCAGCAAGGACAGCGTTTCCTCCCACGTGAAGTTCGCAGAGAAGTACAGTCTGCCTTTCATACTGCTTTCAGATCCAGAGTTGAAGGCAATCCAGGCATACGGCGTGTGGCAGGAGAAGAAACTATACGGCAAACCCTCAATGGGCGTAGTGAGAACCAGCTTTGTCATTGGCGAAGACGGCACCATTCTGGAGGTGATGCCAAAGGTCAAGCCTGATACCAACGCCAGCGATATTCTGGCAAAACTTTGAAGCGGGCCTCCGAAAGGGGGCATTCACTGATACTTAGAGAACATGAAAATGAAACGATTGATATTGATGGGTCTCGTCATGTTAGCGACAGCCACAATCACAGCAGGGCAAAACAAGAAATATGGTTTGCGTTGGGAAATTGGCAATTCCAATGACTTAGGCGAAAGATGCCACGATGCAATCGGCATGTCGGCGACCATCGGAGTAGGTTCGACAAATGGCTCTTCGGATTTTGACACGGTTTATCCGTGGTCGGAAATGAAGCGCTGCAACATCAAACGAAATGAAAATGGCTCTTATATTGTGACATTTGAAGGCGAGGCTGGCTTTGCGCTTGACGGAACAAACGGAGACGTGTTTGTACGTGTCCCTAAATTCTACTATGAAAGATACAGGAAAGACGGCTACGAATACAGGGTTATTTCTGCAAGCGGTCCAAAGGTCCATCCAGCTTTCATCGAGAATGGCAAGGAGCTTGACGAGATTTTCATAAGCGCATTTGAAGGCTATAAAGGGAGAGACGAAAAACTGCATTCATACGCGGGCGTGATTCCAACATCCAACCTCACCCCGCAGGCATACCTTGATCTTGCCCAGGCAAACGGTGACAATTATTCGCTTTATGACATGAGATGCGTTGATGCGGTATGGAATCTCATGTGCATCGAATATGGGTGCAGAAACACCAATAGATTCATAGGCTATGGAATAGCTGATTATGTCCAGCCTGTCAATTTATACCCACATTTGCTTATTGCCGTTGCTGCAACAAATACCAATACCGTGAGAACCCTCAAATGGACACCTAGCCAGAAAGGGCTCATGCCAATTGGCAGCAACATGACCATCTGCAATACATATCAGCGGAATATTCTCACACAGGCAAAAATCACAGCATGCGTGGATTTTGAAGACTATACCGATTGGACTTTTGACGGAAAACCTATTAATGTCACGCAAAACTGCTATATCGGTTCAGCAGCCTGCAACACCAATTTTTGCGAATCAGTTCCAAGAGGCGCGCTTTCATGGCATACGGGAAGAGCCGCATGGATTACGGGGAAAGCGGCAACGACAAGAAACCCGATTCGCTACAGATGGATTGAAAATGTTTGCGGAAACCTGTGGCATTACCTCCCTGACGTATCCTTCAACGCCTTGCAGATGTATGTCTGCAACAACATGAAGGACTACGTGATGCACAAAACCACACAGCCTTACCTCCCTGTAAGTGCAGTTTTTCCTGAAAACAAGAGCAATGGCAAGAAATCGGATGTGGTTGGAGCCAACTATTGGATAACTGACCTTGATTATGAACTGGTTACAAAAGGCGTATCTTTTGGAAGAAGCTACGACTTGAGTTTGACAAGTGACAAGGCATTCGGGGCTTATTACTATCTGTCCAGTGATAACGTCATGATTGCCAATGGCGGAGGATTCGACCACCTTTGGAGATGCAACGTCCTGACACTTCGAGCATGGATCAAGCCTGACAGCAGATGGTATCTTTACGGTGCCAGGCTCATGTTCAAAAGTATAACCCATTGATCAGACGGGGAAATGGCTGCGGAAGCGTCCTTGACCTCAATGGAGTAGGCCATATACTCTTCGGAGGTAAGCGAGGCGTTTGGCTGCGATGCGAATGCCTCCAGGCGGTCGGCAAGTGGTTGCAGTTGTTCTTTCAGCTTGTTGAGAATCCCCGCGTTGTCGTGCATCGAAATTACCTGGCGTGGAAGGAGCGTCGTCAACTTGTCGTCAAGGTGCTTGTTGAGTTCGTCAAGGTGCTTGTTGAATTCGGGATCGTTCTTCGCTTTGGACACTACGTTCGCGGGGGACGTGGCATAGGCGAGCTGCATCGCAAGGGTGGATGCGGTCGCATTGCAGAGCCAACTCCGTGAACGTATCAAACGCGTTGCCAGACATCTCCGTTCGGTTCAAGAGGTCCGTGATGAGTTTGGAGAGCGCCGCCTGTGCGTTGATGGCCTTGCGGATGGCCGCTGCGACTTTGTTGCCCGAATTCCAGTCGAACACGCCATTCTTGTCGGTGACCAAGGCAGAGGCAATCTGGCGTCCCGTGAACTCCCCGAGAGCCTTCAAGGTCTTCTGCGCCTTCATGGTGGCGGCGGCGAGTTTTTTGCGATCAGCCTTGCCCAGTTCCGCCATGTCCGCCGCAGTGGTTATGGCCTCGGAGGTCACCGCATTGCTGGACATCTTGGCCGCCTGGAGGAGCATCACATCGAGCTTCTGCGCAAGCATCCGTTCCTTTTTTTTGGCGGAAAATGATTATTTTCATTGGAATGGGATGCAATATTGAAAAAACTGCATATATTTATATAGTAAGATGAATTTAACTTAAGGAAAACAACCATGGAAGACTATCTTTGGGAACTTGCTCAAAACAACGAAGACCGTCTGCGCGCCTTGATTAGCGAGGCGGGTGTCACCCGTCCCATCGCCATGGTCCTTGAAAACCGAGGCATCACGCCAGACAAGGTGTACGACTTTCTCAACCCCTCGCTGGACGCCATTGGCGACCCCTTCCTTCTGCCAGGCACACGCAAGGCCTCAGAACGCCTCTGGCAGGCCATCCATGACGGTCAGCGCATCATCATCCACGGTGACTATGACACGGACGGCATAACCGCCTCCGCCCTAGTCGCCTGGGTTCTTCGGCGCAACGGTGGCACGGTGGAGTGCTATCTTCCGCATCGCATCGATGACGGATACGGACTGACGCCCGAATCCATCCAGAAGGCGACCGCCTCCAGCAACGACCTGCTCCTGACAGTCGATTGCGGCATAACCAGTTACGAGGCTGTGAAAATCGCCAAGGAGAAGCACATCGACCTCATCATCACCGACCACCACACCCCTGGGGAAGAGCCGCTCGACGTGGTCGCCGTCGTCGATCCAAAACTGCCAGGAGCCCCTGCTGAAATCCAGGAGCTTGCGGGTGTCGGCGTCGCGTTCAAAATCTGCCAGGCCTTCCTGAAATACGGCCACGAGATGGGATACGGCGGCGAAGACACCGACCTCTCGCAGGGGCTCGATCTGGTCGCACTGGGCACGGTGGCGGACATCGTCCCGCTGCTCCATGAGAACCGCATTCTTGTCAAGCACGGCCTGGGCATACTTGCACAGCAGCGCCGTCCAGGCATCCACGCCCTCTGCGAAATCGCAGGTGTCAACGACACGCTATCCACCCCCGACATCACCTACAGGCTTGCCCCACGCATCAACGCGACAGGGCGCATGGGTGATCCCACCGACAGCCTGAAGCTGCTGGAATCCACCAGCATGGTCAGCGCGACGGAGCTCGCCCACATCCTCGACCAGCAGAACCGCGAGCGCCAGACCATCGAGGAGGCCGTCGTGAAAGCAGCCGAAGAGCAGATAGCCAAGCGTTGCGACCTCAAGACCATCCGCTCGCTCGTCGTCTGGGCGGACGACTGGCACCAGGGCGTCGTGGGCATCGTGGCAAGCCGCCTGACTCGACGCTATCACCGCCCCTCCGTCGTGCTGACTCGCGACCCAAGCGGGCAGTACACGGGCTCCGCCCGCAGCATACGCCGCCTCAACCTGGTGGATCTGCTTGGCGAATGCAAGGACACCCTCCTGCGCTTCGGGGGGCACGCCATGGCGGCGGGCCTCTCACTGACGGAAGATAAGCTGATGGATTTCTGCAAGCAGTTTGACGAAGCGGTGCAGCGCGTCCTCGGCATTGATTCAATGAAGCCCCAGCTGAACGTCTGCGGCGAGGTCTTCTTCAGCGAACTGGACAACATCTTCTTTGAAGAGCTGCGCATGCTGGAGCCTTTCGGCCATGGCAACGCAGAACCTCTGTTCATCTCCCGCAACGTGACGCCTGAAGGACTGCGCAAGGCGGGGCTCCAGCACTGCCGCGGCAACGTGCGTGACAGCCAGGGGGCCTCGATGCCCTTCATCGCGTTCGGGCGGCAGCCCACCGATTTCCCGCCACCGCCGTGGAACATCGTTTACACCCCGCACATCAACCACTTCAACGGCGTCTCCACCCCGCAGCTGCGTCTGCTTGACGTGAAGAACGCCATGTCAAGCGATTGCTGAAAAAGCGAGGTGCTGACATGTATCATGCTATCCATCAAATACTTTCAAAACTACAGCGAGCTTCCGTCACGTCGGCACTCCTGCTAGGGACTCTGCTTCTTGCCTCCTGCGCTGTCGAGCCTGTTACGGGCCGAAAACAGCTGATACTCTCGCCCATGGACGAGGAGCGGAACATCGGCGAGGCGGAGTGGCAGAAGGTGCAGGCAGCCAACAAGCCTTGTGCACAACAGGTCCTGCAAAGCATTGTCGAGCAGACTGGCCGCCGACTGACAGCCGAGACCGACGATACGCAGCACCCGCGTTGGAGCTACCATCTCTTTCAAGGGGTGGAGGCAAACGCCTTCTGCCTTCCCACAGGCCAGGTCTGCCTCTACGAGGGCCTCTTCCTGCACCTGCAGAACGAAGCGGAGCTTGCCGCCGTCATGGGGCATGAAATCTCCCATGTGCTGGCCCGCCATGGAACCGAACGCCTCTCGCAGGCAAGGATGGTCGAGGCAGGCAAAATGGTGCTTGCCACCGCCCTCAGCCAAGTCCACGCCGAACACGAGGACATCTGGCTGGCCGCCTACACGGGCATGGCCCGCTATGGCATCCTCTACCCCTACTCCAGACATCATGAGACAACGGCGGACAGGATGGCCCTCCTTCTCATGGCACGGGCAGGCTATGACCCACGTGCAGCCATCGAGTTCTGGACCCGCTTTGCGCAGTCACGCCCTGGTGCGCAAGGGCTTGGACGCTTCCTCTCCACCCACCCCTCCTCCGCAGCAAGAATCGAGGCCATGAAGCAGAGCCTTCCCGAAGCCTTGGAGTTCTACAATGTCTCTCCTAAACTCGGTCTGGGAGCCACCTTCTCCATCGCACCGTAAACACTAAGCCCAATCGCTTTTAGCCCATCAATAGCTTTTATCACATTCCACCACCATTTTCCTTTGACATCATGATGCATAGAATCTCCTGTTTCCTTCTTCTACTTTTTTGCCTTGTCGCCCTCCACGCCCCTGCACAGCAGATGCTCCTTGACACCAACAAGCTCATCGTGGCTGGGCGAGCCGTGACTGCAACCAACTACCCAAATGCCGACGACGTAATGATCGACGACATCATCCAGGTCGAATACACGCCAGACGGGCGCGCCGTGACCTGGGACGACACCGCCATCAAGGTGTTGACAGAAACGGGGCGCCGCGGCAACCGCGTCCAATCATTCCATTTCAACCAGTCCTACGAGAAGCTCACGCTGATGCTTGTCCAGACCATCGCAGAGGACGGCAAAGTCACCGACTTGAATGTCAAGGACATCACCTCCATGATGACGGACCGTTCCCAGATGTCCTCCAACATCTACGACCCCAACCAGAAAATCCTTCAGGCACGAATCCCCGACTTGCAGCTGAACATGATTGTCCGCTACATGGTGAAGCGCGAGATAGTCAAGCCCCGCGTTCCCAACTCCTACAGCGACTACCAGGTATTCGAATACTCCTCCCCCATCCTGCATGCAGCCTACAGCGTGCGCGCCCCCAAGGAGCTTCCCCTGGTGAACCGCGCCCTGCTCTCGCCATTTGAGGAGACGGTCGCCTACACATCCGAGGAGACCTCCGAGGGCATCCTCCACAAATGGGAAGTCACCAATGTCCCCCAAGCCCTTCCTGAACCGCAGATGCCCAAGATGTACACCTGTGTCCAGAGGCTTCTCGTCAGCACCCTGCCCAGCTGGCAGGATGTCTCGAAATGGTACTGGAACCTCTGCCTCCCACACTTGAAAACCAATGACGAAATCGAGGCGAAGGTCAAGGAGCTGACGGACAATCTCGACGATGACTCACAGAAGATTCGCGCCATCTTCCGCTTCGTCTCCCAGGAAGTCCGCTACATGGGCGAGACCACCGAGACGGAGGCACCAGGCTATGAGCCACACGATGCTGTCCAGACCTTCGTCAAGCGCCACGGTGTCTGCCGCGACAAAGCCGCCCTGCTCTGCGCCATGTTGCGTTCAGCGGGCTTCACGGCCTATCCTGTTCTGATTACCGTAGGTCCCTTGAAGGATAAGGAAGTGCCGCAGCCATATTTCAACCACGCGATAACCGCCATTGAGAAGGATGGCTCCTACCTGCTAATGGATTCCACCAATGAGAACACGGCGGATCTCTTCCCTGCATACCTGGCGAATTGCAGCTACCTGGTGGCTCGCCCCGAGGGTGAAGACCTCCAGACATCCCCCGTGCCATCTTCCAGCGAAAACCGCATGGAGATTGAAACCACGAGCTACATCAACGAGTACGGGACGCTCACAGGGACCACCATTCTCCGCTTCAAGGGAATCAATGATTCCATGTACCGCAGCTTCTTCGCAGAGAACACCCCCAATGACATCAAGAACTTCCTGGAGAGGGTCGTCAACAACACCATCCCAGGTGCATTGCTCACGGACTACTCCCTCGCCCCGAAGGACATGATGGATACCGACACGGAGGTCTCCCTAAAGCTGACCTTCAACGCCCCCTCCTATGTCTCTGGCAACGAAAACCTTTCTTTCCTGCGTATTCCCTCCTTCGCAGGCCGCTTCGGCATCCACAACTACATCATCAAGGACGCCAGCCTGGACAAGCGCCGCTTCCCATTCCAATGCAGATACAAGTGCTCCGTGACCGAGCAGAACACCATCCACTGCGCCCCAAAGTGGGGCATTCCCGAGCAGATGCCTGAGTTTATGGAAATCGACACGAAAACCATGGCCTACAAGCAGGATGTCGCCTATCACAACCACATCCTCGTCTCCAACTCGGAGATGCGAATTGAGACCATTCAGTTTTCGCCACAGGAGTACCAGGAGCTAAAGGAAAACCTTAAGACCATTGAGTTCAACCGCCACAAGATGCCTGTTCTCAAGAGGAAGTATGCACTTCC
>JAFTAC010000626.1 GCA_017458805.1 Victivallales bacterium
ACCCCCAACCACTAACCACTAACCACTAACCACTAACCACTAACCACTAACCCCAACCACTAACCACTAACCACTAACCCCAACCACTAACCACTAACCACTAACCACTAACCACTAACCCCCAACCACTAACCACTAACCACTAACCACTAACCCCAACCACTAACCACTAACCACTAACCACTAACCACTATGCTGGGTATCGTGATTGTTACATACAAGTCCTACGACCGCATCAAGGAGTATGTGGAGAAGGACTTGTTGCCTTGCACGCTGCCCTGCAAGATTGTTGTGGTGGATGTGGGGAGTGGGCGTGCCTCGGCTGAACGAATCGCTGCTTCTTTGGGGGTGAAGGTCAGCGAGTTTGACGATGCTCCCACGGGGGATGTCATCGTGCTGCACGTGCAGGAGAACCTGGGTTATGCCCGTGGCAACAACTATGGAGCGCGCTACCTTCTCAAGCACTTTCCCGAGACGGAACAGCTTCTCTTCAGCAACGATGATGTGCGTTTCATCAAAGGACCCGTGCTTGAAACGCTGGTGGAGAAATTGCGTGAACATCCCGATGTTGCCGCCATCGGCCCTGATGTAGTCGATTTGAAGGGCAATCATCAGGGACCTTTGCATAACCATCCAACCATCTGGCAGACGATTGGGGGCAACATCTGCGAGCCGCTTTTAGGCAGGCATCGCTCTGACCGAATCTTCAAGCCAATGCCACCCAAACGGGAGGCTGGCGTGGTGGCCATTTGCAGCGGTTGCTTTCTGATGGTCTCTGCGGCGGATTTTGTCCGCGTTGGCATGTTTGACGAGCGAACATTTCTTTTCTGGGAGGAGGAGATTCTTTCCAGGCGTCTGGAGGCCATTGGCAAGCACTTCTACTTTGAGGACAGCGTGCAGATTCAGCATTTAGTTGGCGCAAGCACAGCTGTCCAGAAGGGACCCAACATGCTTCAGCTCAAGAATATGCTGGCGGGAGGAAATCTCTATTATCGCTGTTACGACAAATGCAGTTGGCCAGCCTTTCTGCTGCTGAGACTTTCGAATGGCGTGCGCCTTTTTCTCGTCTATCTTGCTTTGCTGAAGTTCAAGCTCAAGGGGGCCTCGTCATCGGGAACCAAAGAGTGAACCAATAGATTTCTGCCATGAACATCCTGCTGATAGCCAATTGTCGCCTGGGGGACAGCCTGGTCATGCTGCTAGCCCTGCGTGCTTTGCGCCTGCGTTTCCCTGATGCACGGATTGTGCTTGCCAGTGAACAGGCAGGGCAGGGGTATGTCGCGGCGCAGGATATCCTGGGCGGGCGTGGCTTGATTGACGCATTTGTACCGATGGAGAGCCCTCAATGGAGCCTGCTGCGTGCCTGGAGGCGATTGCTTTTCTGTCGTCGGATGCGCCGTGAACGGTGGAATGTTGGTATCGTCATGATGCCGCCTGTGCCCCCGCTGACGATGAGCCTAGTGCATCGTTTCTCTCTGTATCTATGGTGGTGCGGGGTTCCGAAGGTCATTGCCCCAGAGACAGTTGCGTGGTCGGACAAGCTGGTTTCTGAACAGTTGTTGGAGCTTCTGGCACCATTGGGTGTTCAGCCCGCTGGTTTTGAATTACCACCTCGAAAAAAGATGGTGGTTTTGCAAGCTTTTCCAGAGGGCAAGCGTCTGCTGGCGGTTGCGCCTGGTGCCAACATGCCGCTGAAAATATGGCCTGTGGAGCAGTTTGCGGCTGTCTTGAAAGGGCTTCCAGAGGATGTGCATCCCGTCTATTTCGGCGGGGAGAACGAGCGGGAAATCTGCGAGGATCTGGCGCATCATGTTCCTGGCACGCTGTTTGTGGGGCATCCGATGGCGGAAGTGGAGGCGGCTATGCGCCAGTGCCGCTGTTACCTTGGCAACGACACGGGGCTGATGCATCTGGCGGCTGCCTGTGGTCTCAAGTGCGTGGCTCTTTTCTCTGGGCATAGCAAAAGCCGCTGTTGGGAGCCGTTCGGGGCAGGGCACGCCATCTTCCGCGCAGAGGGATTGCCTTGCACGGGATGCTTGGCGCAAGAGTGTCCGCTTGGCACACGTGAGTGCATGGTGCATCATGATGTCACCGCTGTCACGAGGGCATTGAAGGAGAGGCTTTTACCAGTTTCAATAGGCTAAATGCCTGCTGCACAGGATATGCGAAAAATGGAGAAAAAGCTGGTATATGTTTTTCCGCAAGGAATAGGCGATGGCGTCATGGCGAGTGCTGTGGCAGCTGCGTATTATGTCAAGTACAACAAAAAGCTGTGTCTTGCCCATAAACAGGTTGCGTTGTTTGAGAACAACCCAAATGTGGAGTGCTTCCCTGAATATGCAGTGCAGAACTTGAATGAGCAGACCATACGTCAGGCAGAAGAGCGTGGTATTCAGCTTGTCGCTATCTCCTATCTTCACTTTGAAGAAGAGAGCAAGGAGGCACGACCGATGGTCAGAGGTGTGCCCTCGCAGAACATGCTGTCGCGAATGGCTGAGCGGGTCGGCTTGTCGGGGGATTTTCTGGCTTTGCCACGTTTATATTTGACCGAGGAGGAGAGGAGTTTGGGTAGAGAGTTTGGTGAGGATTTTATTGCGATTGCCGTTCAAGGAATCGAGAAGTACAAGAGCTGGGATATTGCCAGGATGGAGGCGGTCATTCATGCCTTTCCAGACAGGCGTTTCATCCAGCTTGGTGCGCCTGGGGATGCTCCAATCAAGGGTGCTGAATACCTTTGCGGTAAACTGACGCTACGACAGGTTGCCTCGGCGCTCTCCAAGTCCAGGTGCTATATTGGACCGCAGGGGGCCTTGATTCATCTTGCAAGAGCAGTGGATTGCCCTTCTATTATTCTTGCGCCATCTGCGGAGCCTTTCCCGCAGATGGCATATCCCGAATACCAGACGCTTTCTCCCGAAACACTCTGCCCCTATTGCACAACGGGAGGGATGTCCTTTGCAAACTGTGAATATCCCGAAAAATGCATGGAGGGCATTTCCACGCAGATGGTGATGGATGCGCTGAAACAGGAGTTAGCCCATCCCAGGCAAATCCCAACGGCAACACATTATCAACTCACTCCAGACCCCGCCAGCGACCTTCAGGATTATTACAGGCAGTATGGCAAGGGGGTGCCTGCGATTCTGGTCACAAAAACAAATGGAGGGAGTACGCATTCCACCTTCCGAACGTTGAAGCTTGAGGATGACGGAAGAGGCAGCGTCATTGTGCAGTTCAACCGTGAATGCCGCTTTAGTTCTCTGCAGATTAATCTGCCTTTAAATCTGGCGTGTCTGCCATCTGAAGCGTCGCTTTGGAATGGTGACCAGTTGTTGCACAGATTCAGCCCGTCTGAAATGACAATACACGGCTGTATGCGGGTGAAACTGAATGGGGATACGTGGCTTGTCCCCCGAAAACCGCTTGTTGGAGTGGTTTTCAAGAAAGCGTTGATTATACAGCAAGGGGAGAGGATTGAGATTAAACTCATGGTAAACGATATGCGGGATGCCGTTTCCCAAATGACGTGGCTGGACAGAAGCAAGCTAAAGCTGGCCCCTCTGTTGATTCGTGTGTCGAAGCTCTATGACAACCGTTGGACTAGAAGGCTCTGGAACGCTGGATATTAGGATATGCTGACTATGAAACTCACAACGATAGTTGTATCGCTGAACGCGCAAAAAAGTCTTGCTGGTACATTGGATTCCATTCTGGCGCAGGAATATGGCGATCTGGAAGTGATAGCCGTTGATGGCGGTTCCACGGATGGTACAGTTGAAATCCTGAAACAGTACGAGGCGAAGTTCCAAGGCAGGCTTCAGTGGAGCTCCGAGCCAGACAAGGGCATTTACGATGCCATGAACAAGGGCATTGCCAAGGCAACGGGGGCCTATGTCAATTTTCTGAATTGTGGGGATTCATACGTACCGCAGGCATTGGAACGGGTGGCGGGACAGATTCGTCTTCATCACGATTCTGACGTGGTGTATGGCATCTCACGGTATATTGACAGCCAGGGCGAGGTGAGGTTAATCCGTGAAAATCATACTCGCTTCCGCGAACGCAACATTTGCCATCAGTCAATCTGGTATCGCAGGGAGCTTTTTGTGAAACATGGTGCTTATGACCTCAAATATCGTTTTCTTGCAGATTACGATTTGAACATACGGCTTTTCCAGGCTGGCGCTGTATTTCATCCTCTGGATGTTATTGTCGCCAACTATTCATTGGACGGAGTAACCAGCAGTGACGCCCATGCTGAAGAAGGCCAGAAGGAGGCCATGACCATTTTCTATGAACATCACATGGTCGATAAGGCACACTACGACTGGTTCATGGGCAGCTTCACCAGAAGACGTTTCCTCACAAAACTTCGCACGATGGCACGGAACGCTTATCTTTTCATTGCAAAGATTTTTCATTGCCGTCTTTTGTAAATAACTTATCATATAATTTGACTTATTCAAAATAAGTATTATTTTATGAGAAGTTATAAAGGAGAGCCTATGTCCAAAAGCACGACGATATTGTTTCCAAAAAGTGTGGCGATGCTGAAGCTGTTTGGGGAGAATCTGCGCCTGGCCAGGCTGCGGCGGAATGTCACTGCCAAGCTGGAGGCAGAACGTGCTGGTATCAGCATCTCGACGCTGACCAAGATCGAGCGCGGTGATTCCACGGTCTCGCTCGGCAGCTACATGCAGGTGCTGGTGACGCTGAATCTTGCTGACGACATCTTGAAAGTGGCGGCGGATGACGAACTGAGCCGCAAGCTCCAGGACCTTGGCCTCCCCATGCGCGCACGAGCCACTAAGCGGAGGAGTAAATGAGCGTGGGGAAGAACATGACCTTCTTGCTTCCTTGCAAGATAGTCTCCAATTGGCGTGGCTATGCCCGACGTGCTGGCATCTCCAATGCTGATATGGAGCAGATGTCTCTTGCCTTCAAAGTTTGAATAGTCACTCTCCGATGAACCCGACACGGGCGAAGCCGAGCCGCGCCTGGCCTGCAATGTTTCCTGAACCGTCGCCTATGAGGGCAAATGGCTTAGGACGGTTTGAACCAGCGGTGATGACACCGCTGGTCGCCAGTTTCTCATTGCACCAAAGAACGGCCTCGCCGCTCTGCGTGTCAATGATGAGCTTGAAATGATTGTCTGCTGTCGGATTGAACTCATCGGTTGGCAGAGTTCCGCCTTTCTGGGTGGTGATGGCCTTTGTGGAACATTTCACGTTGAACTCCCAGACACCCTTTCCGTTAGGGCGGGCAGGAGAGAAGGCGAACTGGAAGCATGGCTCCCCGTTGGCCCCATCACGTAGTGCCTGGACACTCCATTCAGCGGCGATATAGCGGTGCTGTTTTTCCGAGGTCAATGCAGAGGCCAGGTTGAAGGCCTGCGTTTTCTGATCAAGGTCATGCTCCAGAAGAAGGGCTTTGCCATCTTCTGAAACGCGGCATCCTTCCGATGAGTAGCTGGAGAGAACACCAGCTGAAAGCACGCGGACGCCATCTTGCACATGAACGGAGGCCAAGGAGGTGATGGGGGCCTCCTTGAGCTTGAGCAGCTTAATGGCTGCGGTGCTTAAGTAGTCGATTTTCACAGCGAAGTCGGTGAGGCTGATGCCGCTGTCATCCATCTGGACATCCTTCCACAGCGCGGAGCCAGTGCCTTTACCCGACAATGAGCCAATGATGAGACCTGCTATATGGAGCTTTGGGATGCCTATGCCAGGTGCGACATGCTCCAGGGCATATTGGCTGTCGGTGGCGTGTGCAGAGAGATCTGCTTCTAGCAGAGGCTTGCCATCCGCTGACAGCGTCAGTTTTCCCTTGTCCATTATGAGGTCATACATGTGGAACGCGGTTGCTGTGTCGAATGAGACGCTTTTCCCTGCGTATTTGAGGGAGATGGAGTTGGGCTGGAACTGGACGACCTCCACGAACTGTCCGTCGGCAAAACGTGCGACCACGCAATCGGGGTCATCTGCCTTCAGGAGGCGCATGGTGAAGCGTGTTCTGGAAGCCGTACCACTTACGGGGAGCAGGGGGTGATAGAGGGCTCCGCTGATTTCCGTTGAGGTGTTCTCCAGGCAGTAGGCATTTTCCACGATGGTTTCGCGCTGGCCGTTGAAGATGGTGTAACGGCGCCAGCGTCCTTGGTTCTTGCCATAGACCATCACCTCGTTGCCCTTGAGGATGGTGACCATGCGGACGTTGGCTGATGCATCCACATCGGCTTTGGCGAGGCGAAAACGGTTGATGCCAGGCTTTAGCGAGGATTTCTCCATCTTGAACTCCAATACATCGCCATTGAGGTGACTGGAGTGGTATTCCTTACCGTTGACGGTGAGTTTGAACGCCGCTTCCGGGTGGTTGGTGCGCAGGAACGCGGTGAGTGCCTTGCAGCGTGCAGCAGCTTCCTTTGAGGTGAGGTCATCGCCTATCTCCATCTCGAAATCCAAGGCACCGTCTGGTCCCAGACTTGCAGGAGCCTTGGGCTCGATGCTGACCATATTGCAGTAGCTTGCGCCGTTGAGCAGGTATCTGTCAGGCTGGTAGCCACCAGAGCCGCGGAAAGTTGCATAATAGACTTTGTTTTTGAACGCAAGGTTTTCCATGCTGCCGAATCCATTGGTCTTCAAGCTGTTCCGCTCGCAGTTGAAGAGGTAGATGCCATCGGCCCCAGCACGTCGTGCCGCCATCGCCCTAGCCGCATAGCCAGCAGCGGCATTGCGTTTGCCGCACTCGGGGATGAAATCCTTAATGCGCGATTCGTCAAGCGACGCATAGTATTTGACGCCGTATTGATGGGCCAGCTCAGCAGAGTACCCCCATGGGTTTAGTTGAAAGTAGCTTGTGGTGATAAGCAAATCCACCAGTCCCTTTTGAAGCCACTTCTCAAGGTCGATGCCGATAGCGCGGCAATACTCCACTGAATCGGGGACGCGTATTGCGATGAGAATGGGGCGATTGCGCTTGCGTCCCTCTGTCTCGGTGATGGCACGCAGTTTTGTCATCATCTCGGTCAGGATATCAAGCTCCTCCTGTGAGGCCTTGCCTCCCCAGCCGACGCTTTTGAACAGCTGGGCGTGCCGCATGAAGTCACACTCCACGCCGTCCAGTTCATAGCGCTGGCAGGTCTCCTCCACGAGATCAAGAAGACGCTGGCGCACTAGGGGTTGCGCGTAATCGACCGCGCTCCAGTTGCAGAGTGGGGAGCGTTTGTCTTCACTGCCGAAAAGAACTTCTGGATGCTCCTCCTTGAACTTGGGGAATAGGGGAAACGGGGTGCTGGCGCGATGGGCCGCGTCATGCGTGTCGTTCATGCGGAATGAGGCGAAAATCTCCAGTTTGTGGTCACGTGCATACTCCACGGCAAGCTTCAGGGGATCGGTGCCTTGGGCGAAGAGCTCACTTGAACAATTGTGCCGTGTATCGCCCTCACGTACGCTTTTCAGCAGCTGGTCGCCAACTTGGGTGGGAAGCGTCACATGGCAGAAGCCTGCTGTGACAGGGCAGTAGGAGATAGTGGTCACCTCGGTATTCTCCGTGAAGGCCAAGCGGCAGGACTTGAAATTGTCTGGCGTGACCGCTAGGTTATTCGGATAATAGAGGGCATCGCAGCCATCCGTGTTGTAGATGACTGTTCTGGGACGCTCCAGCGCGGCGCGCTTCAATGCCGCCCAACTGGCGTCATCCGCCGCAAATACGCTACAACCAGTCATTGTCAGGCATAATAAAGCTGTATCTAAATTCATGACAACTCCTTGGTATTCCGCCTTTTGGTGCGCTTGGAGGGATTTTTCAATATTGGTCCTCCTGGCTTCATGTTTCTGGGATGCACTCAGCCAGGAAAAGCATGGAGCCAATTGTAGTGAGGTTGGCTTTAATATATAGCAATCCTCGTAAATGTCAAAGCGATTCGACAGAGGATTATATAGCGCAAGAAAGATGTTTTTTGTAATTCAAAAAAAGATGTTTTTTTATTATTTTCATGGTAATAATAGTTATTTATAGTGGACCCCGAAAATTGGACAATGGATTAAGATGTGCTAAATTAACTCCTACCCTCATCCCAATTGAGATCCCATCATGAGCAAAGGCAAGCGAGACACCTACACATCGGAATTCAAGTTCAAAGTGGCAATCGAGGCAATGAGCGGTGACAAGACGCTGGCTCAGCTGGCAAGTGAGTACCACGTCCACCCATCTCAGATCACCAAATGGAAGGAGCAGCTGAAAGGCAGTGCCAGTGCGGTGTTCGGCTCTCCGTCCAGGCGGAAAAAGAAGGAGACGATAACGGAGGCCTCGCTGATGGAGAAGGCGGGCCGGCTGACGGTCGAGGTCGACTGGCTTAAAAAAAATCGTTGGAACTGGGGATAAGTCCCGAAGAATTGAACTTCTGAGGGGCGAGACTATGGAAGAGAACCTGCCTTTCCGGCGCAAATGCGAACTGCTGGAAGTCAGTCCGTCCACCGTGTATTCCAGACGCCAGATGCGCATAGGCAGGCGAAACGAGGAGGACATCGAGCTGTCCAGGAAGATCGAGGACATCTATGTCAAATAACCGTTCTATGGAAGCAGGCGGATGGCGCAGGAGATTTCAAGGCAGGGAACTCCCGTGAACCACAAGCGCGTCCAGAGGCTGATGCAGAAGATGGGGCTCGTGGGGGTTGCCCCCGGTCCAAAGACAAGCAAGCCGCATCCGCAGCATAAGAAATACCCCTGTCTTCTGAAGGATGTCAAAATCACGCGTCCGAACCAGGGGTGGAGCTGCGACATCACCTATATTCCGACCAGGTTCGGCTTCCTGTATCTGGTGGCCGTCATAGACTGGTGCAGTCGCCGCATCCTCGCCTGCAGGCTTTCCAGCACAATGGATGTCGCGTTCTGCACGGAAGCCCTGGAGGAGGCGCTCGGGAAGTTCGGTCCTCCTGAAATCTTCAACACCGACCAGGGAGCGCAGTTCACCTCCGACGCCTTCATCGGAATACTCGAGGCGCATGGCATAGCCATAAGCATGGACGGAAAGGGACGGGCGTTCGACAACATATTCATTGAGCGCTTCTGGCGGAACGTCAAGTACGAATGGCTTAAACTCCACTCCTATGACAGCATCAGGGAACTTCGCACAGAACTCAAGGAATACATTGATTTCTACAATTTCAATAGAATTCACGAGTCGCTTGGCTACAAAACTCCCGAGGAGGTGTATAGTATGTCAGCATAAACAACAAAAGATTTCTTCTAGGACTTAATCTTTTGTCCAAAGAATTGGGTCCACTTCACTACACGATGAATAAGGAGAATACAATGCGAAGCAAAGACGAGATTCGCCAGGCGGCAAAGGCCGCCATTGAAGTACGCAAGGATGAGATAATCGAAATCGGGCGCCACATCTGGCAGAACCCAGAGCCAGGCTATCGCGAGGTCAAGACCTCCGCGTTTCTCGTCGATAAACTGACCAAGCTGGGGCTGAAGGTTAAAACAGGCCTGGGGCTGACAGGCTTCCGCGCGGACATCGACACGGGACGGCCTGGTCCGACAGTCGCCGTTTTGGGCGAGCTGGATTCTCTCATCATCCCGTCGCATCCCGAGTGTGACAAGCAGACGGGGGCGGTCCATTCCTGTGGCCACAACGCCAGCGCGACCGCTCTTGTCGGCACCGCCATTGGTCTGCTGGCACCTGGCGTGCTGGACGGTCTCTGCGGCAAGATTGCGCTGATTGCCACGCCGGCCGAAGAAAGCATCGAAATGGACTATCGCAAGGGACTGATTGACGCGGGCAAGCTCCACTGTATTGCGGGCAAGGCGGAGCTCATCTACGAAGGTGTATTCAACGACGTTGATGTATCTTTTATGCACCACCTGGGCAGGAAATTCGGATACAACGACCACAACGGATGCATCAACAAGCGGATTACCTTCCACGGGAAGAGCTGCCATGCAGCCAGCCCCCAGAACGGTATCAACGCCCTGAATGCCGCCACGCTGGCGCAGACCGCCATTGGTCTAATGCGGGAAGCCTACAGCAACACGGACAAGATACGCATCCACGGCATTATCTCCAATGGCGGCGATGCGGTGAACGTCATTCCCGACACCGTTACGATGGAGTACATGCTCCGCGCACCCAGCGTTAAGGAGATTGTCGCGCTGAACGCGCGCTTCGACCGCATCGTGATGCACGCCGCCCACGCAGCCGAATGCACGGCCACCATCGAGAGCGTCAATGGCTTCATGCCGCTTTTTGATGACAATGCACTTGGGGTACTCGACAAGGAGGTGGCGCAGTATCTTGTGCCTGGCTCCGACTATGACGCCAACAGTTTCTTCATGACCTCCTGCACGGACATGGGGGATGTCGCCACTGTCATCCCCGCAATCCACGGCTATGTCCCAGGCGCGGGCGGCACCAGCCACAGCGACAACTACTATATCGCTGATGAGTACTCTGCATACGTTGTGAACTCGGCACTTAATGCGCTTCTAGCGGTGGAACTGCTCTATGGCAACGCCGAAAAGGGCAGGGCGATAGCCGTCCGCAAGAAGGACCTGATGAGCATTGAGGAGTACATCAAACTCATCGACAGCCTCAACCAGACCATCGAATCGACTGAGGTGTTAGGGATTAGGGATTAGGGATTAGGGGGCAGTGGCTAGGGGCTAGAGAAATGAAACAATTTGACGGTTTTAGCGTGTTTGAGTCTTCTCCTTGGTGCTGCTAAATGAAGGCCACAGCTAATGCCGCAGAAGTGGCGGGCAGTTACCCTGGAGTGTAAAGTGCGCGCGTTGCGCGCGTTGCGCGCACATGGCCCCCCCAAGGCCGTGCCGTGCCGCCTCAGCCTGCCACTCGCCTGCTCTGGTGCGCGCAACGCGCGCACATGGCACCCCCAAGGCCGTGCCGTGCCGCATCAGCCTGCCACTCGCCTGCTCTGGTGCGCGCACATGGCACCCCCAAGGCCGTGCCGTGCCGCATCTGCCAAGCCACCGGCACGCTTTATTGACACAACTCCTTGGCAATCATATTCAATTGTAAACACGTCTCACGATCGAAAGAGTGTTTGCAGCCATACTCGCAAGGGCTAATCTCCAAGAATCGTCCTTCTAGGCAAGCAACCGCATATTGTGTGGCGGGTTTGTAGTTAGGAGGCATATTGTTGTTAGAAACGTGAATCAGAAAGCCGCCATGAGTCAGGGCGATGTCAACAATTTCTCTTTCACCTGGACTAATCCCTGCACTCACAATCACTGCACCAGTTGCAATGCAATTCAGGTAGTATTCCTGTTTTTTCTGCAGCTCATCTTCGGAAATACTACGCGAGATTTGGACGTACTCTCGCCATGGATACTCCAAAAGATAGCGATTTCCCACCATATCATAATAGCGTCCTTTGAATAAGATGGCATTGCTAGCTTTGCATAATCCAGGAAATAACTGTTTCATCGCAAGAACTCTTGGATTATTCAGGACATAAAGCCTCGGATAGATAAGATTACTGTCAAGGATGCGGTCGTTGAAACGTTCTGCAAATAGTCGCTTATCAGTGAAAGTGCTATCAATCACAGGGCAGTAATCACGCTGGAGCGGCATTGGAAGTCCAAGAATGGCAGAAGCCTCGCAGTAGTTTTTCGTTGGTTGAAGATTGGGGATGATTCGCTCGTCATTCCACCCCAGCAGCTCACGCCGTAAAAATGAACGAAGCAAGATGGTACATGCGCGTTTGAAGCTCTGTATCTTCACGCCAAGTTGTTCATTGCATGCCAATTTGCGTTGAACTATTCCATGATGATGATCTGGCATGAGTTGACGCTCCATCAGATAATCGACCTGATCCTCCATTTGATTCCAGCATAATTCGACTATTCTGCCAAAAGGCGTCGGTTCTATGACGGCATCAATGATGTTGTTCGGACGTAGGTTGCCAAGTGGAGGCGCACCTTGTTCCAATTTATTGGTGATAAGATAAATACCTTTTTTCTCGTAGTACCAGTTTTGATTTCGTCTATCTTTATGGTTCATTGTTTTTGGATGATATTGTAATGCTATCTCTTGAGTTGCGTTTAAAACTTCATTTTATTTTCTTAATATAATCTTAAGAATAGCTTTTGTCAATGTAAATTAAGATATTTTTGGTGGTGGCACAGGAGGGGCGGGCAGTTGCCTTGGGGTGTAAAGTGCGCGCGTTGCGCGCACCAGGTCGGCAGGTCGAGGCTAGGGCTTGGCAGAAGGGGCGGGCAGTTTCACTGGGGTGTAAAGTGCGCGCGTTGCGCGC
>JAFTAC010000011.1 GCA_017458805.1 Victivallales bacterium
AAGGATGCCATCTGGGAAAGCCAGATTCCCAACACCCACGAGGCCGCCCGCAAGTTTATGCTCCAGGAGGCAGAGCGCATGGGGCTGAAGCCAAAAGAAATCTAAAAGTACTATGAAAAATACTATGAAATGGTTCTTTGTTGTTCTGACTTTGGTATTGGCATTGCCTGTTGATGCGAACCCCATTGATTCACTCATTCAGGATTTTGACAAGCGCTATAAGGTCGAGACCGCCAACCGATTCCTCGACATCCTCCACCGTGGAGGACTGGCGGAGGAACCCGTCACCTTCACCCAGCAGACACACCCCGACACACTGCGCATGCAGACGTGGTACTGGGCTACGGAGTACTACCATGCCGTGCAGCAGTACGACCAGGCCATCGCCTATGGCCTGCGTGCCCTGCCCCTGTGCCATGCCGGCGGCGACCGCCAGACGGAGGGCAACCTGCTCTCCGTGCTCAGCATCTGCTATGTCCGCAAGGGCGACTTCAAGCAGGCTGCCACCTATGCCAAGCGCTGCAACGAGATAGACCTCGCCCAGGGCGACCCCGACTGCATCTCCTCGTCGCTCAACACGCTGGCCGGCATCTACATGTCCAGCCACCAGCCCAAGGAGGCAGAGAAATACATCCTTCAGGCTTTGGACTATGCAGCCAAGGCTGGTAACCCCGCCCGTCTTGCCGTCATCAACGGCATGGCATCGGAGGTCTATAAGAACCTGAAGAATGACACACTGGCACTGGAATATGGTACGCGCGCGTATGAAATAGAGAAAGCCCTCGGTCGAAAGGACAAGGCAGCCATGCGGCAAACGGTGATGGCCTCCGCCCTCGTGGGCCTGCAACGGCCCGAAGAGGCCAAGCGTGTGCTCTCCGAGGCCATACCCGTGCTGCGCGAGGCCGGTGACCTCCACTCCCTGGGCATCGCTTGCAACCACATGGGGCTGCTGCTCATCCAGGAGCACCGCAGCGGAGAGGCCGTCACCTATTTCAATGAAGCACAGCAGATATTCCAGCAGCAAGGCGACATCTACAACGAGGCGCTCAGCCACCGCGGTCTCTACCAGGCCCTCTACGACAGCCAGCCGCGCGAGGCCATGCTCCACAACATGCGCTACAACGAACTGCGTGACTCGCTCTACGACAAGGACACGGGCGAACTGCTCTCGAAGTATGCCGCCCAGTACGGCAACGAGGAACTCCTGCAGGAAAACCTCGAGATACGGAAGAGCCACCGCCGCATCTTCCTCTACGGCATCCTGGCTGTGGCTGTATTGGCCTTGGGCACGTGGCTGCTTAGTCGCATCCGTCTGCACCGCCAGCGTCGGCACACCAGCGAGCTCATGCAACGCATAGATCGCATGAGCCGTCAGTACGAGGCCATGCGTATGGGACATGCAAACCTTAACGATGTGCCAAACGATGCCCTTGACCATAGCGATGACGATAATGCAGAGGAGGGCGAAGAGCCGGTTTTCGACGAGAAAGACCGCGAACTCATAGTCCGTTTCGTGAAGGCCGTGGACAATTCGCTGCCAGAGCGCAATTGCAATGTGGAGCACATTGCCCGCACCATGGGCATGAGTGGAGCCACCCTGCGACGCCGCATCCAAGATGCTTCGGGCGACTCGCCCAAGACGCTCATCTCTGCCATACAGATGCAGAAGGCCTGCATCATCCTCACGAACGAACCCGACCTGCCCATCAACGAGGTGGCTTTGCGCTGCGGATTCGACGAGACGGGCAACTTCACGCGCGTCTTCAAGCGCACCTTTGGCATCACACCATCACAATTCATCAAGCAGAATAACGCGTAGGTCCGGTCGGTCACGCATAAATCGCCCATTCCATCGGGATATTTGCCCCATGGGATGGGCGTTTTCATGTTTTCGGGGATGTGCCGCATAAGGCTAAGAAACCTGTAAAAAATGTGCATTTTGATTGATTTTGATAAATCGTTGTTCATTATTGATAACAATCGTATGGCCATTCGTGCGTAACTTTGCGCCATGAACAACAAAAAGAAACCCTCCGAAGCGGAGCAGCACATGCGGCAGGAAGAGACGCAAAAAATAATCCTCCACTACCTGACCATGAAGTACAACCGGGGCAGGGGGGGAAGTAAGACGAAGAACCATTCTAAACCTAAAGAATCATGAAAAACAGAGTAAGAGAGATTGTGATGCTGGCCGTGGCCCTCATGATGGCCCTGCCAGCCAGTGCCCAGTTCGGAGGCCTGAAAAATTTGGCCAAAGGCGCAAAGCAGAAAGTGACACAACCCACAAACACAAGACCTCAAAACCGGTCAACTGTAGAAGAATACCGTCCGAAAGTTGATTTCGGCACTCGTGCCACAGAAACTGAGAC
>JAFTAC010000627.1 GCA_017458805.1 Victivallales bacterium
GTAGTATTCCACGGGCTTGAAGGTCTTGGTGTCGCGGTAGAGGCCGATGTGGCCGACGCGGGCTGCGGGGATGAGGTTCAGCATGGCGTCAACCATGCCGAGGCCCGCGCGCAGGATGGGTGTCAGGCAGACCTGCGTGGGCAGGAAATGACCAGTCGTCTTCATCAGCGGGGTTTCGATTTCCGCATCTTCCAGAGGGAGGTCGCGAGTGGCCTCGTAGCCGATGAGCAGGGCGATTTCATTCACCAACTGCCTGAAGTCCTTCGTGTCGGTTTCCTTCCTGCGGAGCATGGAAATCTTGTGCTGGATCAGCGGGTGGTCCATGATATGAAGGCGTGGATTGTACATGGTTCTCTCCTGATGATTAATTGTGTTTTGGCTTTTCCAGATCCAGTTTCGGGGTTTCGGCGGCCTTGTCGCTGTGGGTTGGTCTTCCCGGTAGGAAGAGGTTGAGGAGCACGCCCACCAGCGTGGCGATGAAGAGGGCCGAGAAGCTCAGGCTGACGGAACCGAAGTGGATGGGAATGCCGCCGATGGAGCCAAGCCCCAGGCCAGCGCAGAGCGTGCCCGCCATGACGGAGAGGTTGCGGCTGCCCGAGACGTCAATCTTTGATTCGACGATGGTGCGGATGCCGATGGCGGCGATCATGCCGAAGAGCATCAGCTCGACACCGCCCTTGACAGGGCGCGGAATGGTCTGGAGAATGGCGCCGAACTTGCCAAGCAGGCCGAGCATGATGGCGAATACGGCGGCGAGGCGCAGCAGGGCGGGGTTGTAGTTGCGGGTGGTGGCAAGCACGCCCGTGTTTTCGGAGTAGGTGGTGTTGGCGGGACCGCCGAGGAAGCCCGCGACCATCGTCGCAAGACCGTCTCCCATGAGGGTTCTGTGGAGGCCTGGATTCTTGAAGAAGTCCTTGCCGACGACAGCGCCGTTGGTGGTGATGTCACCGATGTGCTCCATGAAGGTGACAAGCGCGATGGGGGCCAGCAGGACGATGGCGTTCCAGCTGAACTTGGGCATGGTGACAAAGCCCTCGGTCATGAAGGGGGTGTTGACCCAGGGGGCGTTGAGGATGGGGGTGTAGTCCATCTTGAAGCCGCCAGGGAAGCTGAGGATGACGCAGAGGAGGTAGCCAAGCACGATGGCAATGAGGATGGGGATGAGTTTGAGGAGGCCCTTCTCCATGTTCATGCCAATGGCCATGACGACGAAGGTGAAGAGGGCGACAAGCCCGTTGATGACGGTCTGGCTTGTGAAGGTATAGACGCCGTTGTTGAAGTCGAAGGCGTCATTGACGGCGACGCCCGTCAGGCTGAGGCCGATGATGATGATGACGGGCCCCGTGACGCATGGCGGGAAGAGGTATTTGATGGCCTTCGCACCAACTAGTTTCACGATAAGGGATAGAAGCAAATAGACGGCGCCTGCCGCCATGATGCCGCACTGTGCGTAGGGGATGTTCTCCGCTTTGTTGCCGATGATGGCGCAGAGCGCGGGGATGAAGGCGAAGGAGGAGCCCAGGAAGACGGGGACTATGCCCTTGGTGCAGAGGTGGAAGACCAGGGTGCCGATACCTGCGCAGAGCAGGGCGGTGGCTGGGTTGAGGCCTGTGATGAGCGGAACGAGCACGGTGGCTCCGAACATCGCAAGCAGGTGCTGGAAGCTGAGGGCGTAGTCTTTAGTTGTAAACATAACTGTCCTTGGGGTTGGAGCTGTTCTTTTCAGTGTATCTGTAAACACTGAAAACCTTAATATATACTGGTATTGCCTGCTTTTCCAATTGGAAAGCGGTAATTTATCACCTGTTCTGTGCCTGGGGCTTTAGCACCAGGTCATTACGGCAGCTTCAGGATGGCGGCGGCGACGACGCCGATGGCAAGAAGGCCTGCTGCAAGCTGGAGCCAGTTGCGGGAGGCTGCTTTTTTGCAGGGAAGGGCGGCCAGTCCCCAGAGAAGCCCACAGACGAGGCCGCAGAGGTGCGCAAGAACATCGCTGCCAGGGGCCGTGCCGTAGAACGCAAAAACGGCGACCCCCGTGAAAAGGGGAAGCCAAGGCAGCAGGCTGACGAAGTTGCCCCCATGGAGGCGGCGCTTGCGAATGGCGTCCGCCGTGCGCAGGGTACACAGCAGGCCAACGAGAGCGAAGACCATCGTGGAGGCCCCCAGCGAAGAGTGTTCCGCGCCTAGCAGAAGCATGGCGAGGTTGGAAGAAATGCCCGCCAGTAGCATGAAGAACGCGGCCAGTCCGCCGCCGAGATCAACGCCGATGACAGCCAGCAGGGCGGTTATCCAGAAGAGGTTGGAGGCGAGGTGGGCTTCGTCGCCATGGAGGGTGAGGGCGGTCACGATACGCCAGATTTCGCCTGCGCGGATTTTCTCCGCGTTCCAGAGGCCTCCTGCTTTCCATGCTTCGCCCGAGAGCGTTGAGCGAATGTGGATGCCTGTGAGCACTACGAGAGACGCAAGGGCCGCCTCCAGGCTGGTGATGGTTGCAAGCGGTTTGGCCTTTGGTTGTTCTTCTGGCTTTTCCAACGGCTCTGGCGGCCAGTCGATGTTGTTGTAGTCGTAGGAGGCAAGTTCACTGCGGGCTGCCTCGGTGTATTCGGATGGGACAACCAGGACAGGCGTCCCCTCGTCCCACTCCACGGTGTAGGGGATTTTGGCGCTTTGGAGGGCCAGGCGCCAATGTTGCAGCCGTTCCCCGTCTTCGGGAAAGAAGAGGCCCGCAGTGGCGATGTCTATGTCTGGGGCTGTGGTCATAGTGGGGGAATGCGCAGTTAAAGAGCTGCGCACACAGGGCAGATAGGTAGGGCCAAAGGACGGGGGCAAGCGCTCGCGCCCCCGTGTGTACTGTGGTGCGGGCGATTACGCACGCGGTGGGTACAGTGCGGGCACGATGTCGAAAACGACGGCCTGTCCGTCGGGTGTGGGGTGGCCGACGGCCTGGAATTTTTCCTTGACGGAGGCGGCAAGGATGGCGTCTGAAAGGGGGTCTTCGATGAGGCGCTCCACCTGGCGGCGGTAGAGGCGCGCGCCGAACTCGGCGCTGGAGCCGTGCTCGAGAATCATCTCGCGCACCTTCGGGTCGAGGACCAAAGTGGCGTTCTTCGGCTTCAGTAGGTCGCGGACCTTGTCGATTTCGATATCGACGATGCGTTCGAAATCTGGCTTCTCCAGATTGCGGAAGACGATGATGTCATCAAGGCGGTTGAGGAATTCGGGGCGGAAATACTGCTTGGCGGCGTCCATCACCATGTCGTGCGCACGGGAAGCATCCTTTTCCGAGCGGTTGTCCGCGCTGCCAGCGAAGCCGAGGGAGGCGCCTTTTGTGATGCGCTCGGCTCCGAGGTTCGAGGTATAGACGATGATGGCGTTGCGGAAACTGACCTGCACGCCGTTGCCGTCGGTCAGCTGCCCCTCCTCCATAATCTGGAGCATGATGTTGGTCACGTCGGGGTGTGCCTTCTCGATTTCATCGAAGAGCACCACCGAGTAGGGTTTGCGCTTGATGCGTTCGGTCAGCTGGCCGCCGTCGTCGTAGCCCACGTAGCCAGGGGCGGTGCCGATCATGCGGGAAACCGAGTGCTTTTCCATGTATTCGGACATATCGACGCGGATGAGTGCGTCGGCGCTCCCGAACATGAACTCCGCCAACGCCTTGGCCAGCAAGGTTTTGCCAACGCCTGTAGGTCCCAGGAAGATGAACGAGCCGATGGGGCGTCGCGGATCCTTCAGTTCCGCGCGGGCGCGGCGCAGGGCACGGGAGATGGACTTCACCGCGGCGTCCTGTCCGATGACGGTCTTGGAGAGTTCAGCCTCCATGCGGAGCAGGCGCGCGGTTTCGTCCTCCGCCATCTGCGTGAGGGGAACGCCGCTCATGGATGAGACCACACGGCGTATGTCCTCGACAGTCACCTCGACGGGGGCTTCGCTGGCTTCCTTGTCGCTCTTTGTTTCCTTGAGTTTTGCCTCAAGTGAGCGTTCCTGCTCCCAAAGCTCCTTGGATTTTGTGAAGTCGCTGGCTGCAAGGGCCTCGCTCTTCTTTGTCTTAATCTCGTCCAGTTGTCGTTCCAGCGTCTGGAGCCCTGTGTCGGCGGGGCTTTGGCGGATGTGGATGAAGGCACCCGCCTCGTCCATCACGTCGATAACCTTGTCGGGCAGGTGGCGCGATGGGAGGTACTTGACGGAGAGTTCAATGGCGGTGCGTAGGACAGCTTCGGGGTACTTCACGTTGTGGTGCGTCTCGTAGCGTGGCGCGAGCCCCTTCAGGATGAGGAGGGCTTCCTCTGCATTGGGGGGCTGCACGGTGACGGGCTGGAAGCGGCGCTCCAGGGCCGTGTCCTTCTCGATGGTCTTGCGGTACTCCTTCATCGTCGTGGCGCCGACGCACTGGATTTCCCCGCGCGCCAGGGCTGGCTTCAGGATGTTGGAGACGTCCAGACCACCGTCGGAGTTGCCCGCGTTGACGATGGTGTGCAGTTCGTCCAGGAAAAGAATCACCTTTTTGGAGCGGCGGAGTTCATCGAGGACGTTCTTGATGCGCTCCTCGAACTGCCCGCGGTACTTGGTGCCCGCGACAAGCAGGGTCAGGTCGAGGGCTACAACCTTCTTGTTCTGGAGCAGGGATGGGACGTTGCCCGCGATGATGGCCTGTGCAAGGCCCTCCACGATGGCGGTCTTGCCCACGCCCGCCTCGCCGATGAGGACGGCGTTGTTCTTGGTGCGGCGGCAGAGGATCTGCATCACGCGCTCGATTTCCTGCGTGCGTCCGATGACGGGGTCCAGTTTTCCCTGGGCGGCGAGTTCTGTGAGGTCGCGTCCGTATGTCTTGAGGGCCTGGCCTCGCGTCTCTTGGGGCGGACCTTCGCGGAAGGCTGGCTCCTCCATCCCCTCGTCAAAGTGGCGGGAGGGTTTTGGTTCGGCTGGTTTCCCCTGCTCATCTTGTTCGCCCTGGGGTGGCTCTTCGCCAAGGAAGTTGTTGAGCATGTTGATCATGTCCTGCGGGGAAGGGGGGAGGAACGACTTGTCCAGCGCCTTCAAAACCTCGTTGCGCAGTTCAAATTTATCGACGGAAAGCCGCTCCCAGATTTGGACGATTGAGCCATCGTTCATGAAGAGGAGGCCCAGCAGGAGCTGCTCGACGCCGATGTATGTGTAGTTGATGGTGCGCGCCTCCCGTTCCGCATGCTTGAGCATTTGGATGACCTCTGCGCTGATGGGGGGATCGGGCTGGTTGGCTTCAGAGGGATGAATCTCCTTGACCAGTTCCTTGACCTTTTCGTATGTGACGCCGAATGACTGGAGGCAGCTGTAGGCCGTGCCCTTGGCTATGCCCAGAATGCCGAGGAGAACGTGGTCGCACGCGACTTCACCGTTGCCCATCTCCCGTGCTTCCTTCACCGCCAGCGCAAAGACCTGCTCCACGCGCGGAGTGAACAGATTGTAAAATCTATCTATGTCTGACATTGCTTGATTCCTGGTTATGGTGGTAATTATTCATTAGGTATTAATATATCTCCATTTTGTATTTTTGGCTGAAATGGATATGTCAAAAGCATTGAAATGGGGACTTTTTTGCTAGAAAAATGAGGAAAAAACGCAAAAAATACACTAGACAACTTGCCTTTTGAAAATAAGATAGTATAATAATAAAACCGCTTCGTGAAAAACGGGTTTTTCTTTCACGTTTTTTCCGAATAAATCATTAACATTTTAACAAAATCTTTATAAAACAGGAGTGTGTTTAAAATGACTATGACAAAACGTGACCTCGTCATCAAGGTCGCCCGCCAGACCAACTGCA
>JAFTAC010000628.1 GCA_017458805.1 Victivallales bacterium
GCCTGCCCACAGTGCAGCAAATGTCGCCACTATCAGAATCTGATAGCGGATTCGCGAAAAGGCGTTTGAATCTTTCGGAATGAGACTGCCCAGAGATTTGACGCGAACGACTAATGGGTACAGGAACGCGAGGGCAAGGACAACAAGCGTTACGACAGGATAATCAAACAGAAAATCTGCGATGTTAAAGTTAATGCATAATAACGTAAAGAGTAGCCACGGCAACGAAAGAAGCAGCGTCAGCCTGAACAAAGCCCCCTGCGCGGGTTCGTCCCAAAAGAAGATTTTGCGGAGGAGGTGCTTCATTGAGTTTTGTCTGTGGGATTTTGGATTCATTCCAGCCGAATGATGGCGCGGGGGGCGTCACCGACCAACAAATTGGCTTGTCCGTCATCGTCCTTGCCATTGGGACCTACGCTCCAGACTTGGACGACTTTTGCTTGCGTTGCCTGCGGTGCCAAATCATATTCCTCGTAGGGTTTCTCCTCATCCGTCCAGGAGGGATCCTTGATGAATCGAAGCACGTATCTGGTGATTTCGGCGGTTCCGTATCGGTAGAGCATCGGCTTGCCCGTGAACGGGTCGGTTGGCAAATCAGGCAGCGTTTCGGGGAAATCGCCGTGCTCGCGGCGATATGCCTCCGCCCGCAGCAACGCCTGCGACGCCCGCACCTGAGCGGTCAAAGCGTAGAACTTGTTTCCTGCCGCTTTCAGCCCGGGAAGCAAACTGCTGCTGAAAAAGTATGCGGTTGGGGAAGGTGTGGCGATGTGGGTAAAATCCTCCTTCTCATATTGTTGCAGGATATACATCTTGTCGCGAGCGGCCTGTAGCCACAGCTGCGGGTAGAACCAGCAGAGTTGCGCAAACGCGATGGGGGCCGCAGGGTTCTTTCCGACCTCCATACTCCAGAAGGCATCCTGTCCGAAAACTGCCTCCGTGAACATCGCGTGCCTGTGAATCATCGGAATACGTTCCTCCAGCGTGGTCAAATCCGAGGCAAGACGCCGCAAGTCATCCTCCGTCAGCAGACGCGATTCCAGCAGTCTTTCCACCGCTTCCAGGCGAACTTTTTCGAGTGCTATCCAGATGAGGCTTCCAATCATAAATGGTTCGCGTTGCAGATGCTCCGTGCAATTGGAAAGATGCTGATAGGTGCGCAACGCTTCGTCTTTCTCTTTCCGTTGCAGATGGATACGAATACGGATTAACTCCAGTTTCGAGAATCGCCTGAAGGATGCATAGGGCGGCTTGAGCAACGACTCCGAAAGATTGCCTGGCTGAAAGTCATACGAAAGCAGGGGCGGGACGGAATCGAAGCATTTTTCGAGTTCCCGAAGAGGCGCCTCGTTGGCTATGCAGTAGTTCTCGAAGGCGGTCAGGAACTCAGGCGTCAACTCGTCGGGTGCGTTTCCGTTCCAATAATTCAGAATGGCGTTCCCTATGGGAAAATTTGACGGCAATTCTGCTTTTTCCTTGAAGCCTTTCCAGAACTCGGCGTCGGCGGGGCCCAGTTTCTGGTAGTATTCCTGCAGGCCCTCGGCGGTCAGCGGATAGCTGAAGCGCTTCTGGAGCATCGAACGGACTGGCGAAAGGGCTGCGCTTTGCACCAGCGCCAGAATCAAAAGCAGAAAATAGGCAGCCCAGAACACTCCCCAGAGCGCAAGCCCTGGCTTGCAGACCACCTGCCGCAACGGGACACCCGTCCCGCGCGCCACGGCCGCCACGATGGAAAAACCGCCCAGAGCCATCAGCAGCACGGCGACAAGATAGGCAAGTCCCCAGCACCGAGGCGGCAAACTGGAAAACAGGGAGACCCATTTGGGAGTGTCGCTGAAGGTGCTCCCAATAGTGGAAAAGACTTTGAGCAAGGAAAACAGCGGAACCAGGCAGAAAAGGAAGCAGCACACGCATAGCGCGATGGCGGGAACCACGCACAGCAACGGACGGTAATTGTGGAGCAGGTGACAACTTTTGCCCAGAAGCCAGAGAGAACGGCTGAAGACCGTCAGGGAATAGGCGGCTATCAGCATCTGCACAACAGCCCATAAGTGCACCTCACGCTCCAGCCTCTCGCTCATTATGTTCCTCTGGACGATTCCGCAGTTTGACAGCCACAGCAATTGGTACAGCGTGAACCACAGCGCGCTGCACACAAAGAAAAACGTCAGTCCGAAGAACGCGCCCTGCGCAGGCGCGTCCCAGAAGAAGATTTTGCGGAGGAGGTGTTTCATTTTGTCCAGTTTATTTGATGTTCGCTATTGCCGTCCCCTAATCTACACTCCCTTCGGCGGCTTGCAATCGCGTGGCGCAGGATTTGGTGAGACTGGCGGTTAGAAAGATTTTCTGAGGTTTTGAATGAAGAGCGTGCATTGGCTGCTCCTTACTATGGAGTGTAAGAATATATGTCGTCATCAAATTCCAACACCATAAAAAACAAAAGAAGACGATAATCAAAACCAGAAGGAACAAGTGCCTTGTATTCTTTTGATTTTTATAGGGATTTGACAAGGGAAATCCTTATAGATGAATTGCAACGACAATCGTGCAAAACCATTTCCTGATGAGTGAGGAGTGCAGTCTTTAGTTCCCCTATCTTTTCGCCTTGGATTGTCCTGAATGAACTGCCGGAAAGAAAATCCTGCCTCCAGAAAATCTCTTCATTCGTGAAGTCGTCGAAAAGCCAAAGACGGGAACCAAAGTAGGACCTACGCAGAAGATAGTTGCGTTGTACTCCATCGACGATGACCCTGGCGGGAAAATCATAGCGAAATCTGAACCACCTATATTTTGCGCAAATGTCCATCTCCATGCCAGGCATCGCTGCATAGGCAGAGGGATACTCAACGACAATGGAGCATTCCGCACTGGTTGCTTTCTCC
>JAFTAC010000629.1 GCA_017458805.1 Victivallales bacterium
GCTCCAGTTCCGCCTGTGTTCTGGCGTATTTGATGACCTTCCCCTGCTCAACATCGAATTTGCCCTCCTCGCCTGTAATGTCAAAATCAACGGGAATCTGGGTCTGGATGCGGTGGACGCCGAAATCTATTCCCAAAGCCTCGGCCTTTTCCACATTCTTGGCTATTTCAGGTTCAATCATTGCTGCCATTCCAGGGATATAGCCTTCTGGATTGTATGATGAGCCTTGTTTCTCATTCATGTCGGGGAAAGGAATCATCATTTGGATTTTACGCCCAAACCATCGCAAGTTGGCGGTGTCTGACAGAACCTTGCCAAAATCCGCGCCTATTCTGTTGCGGTCCGCGCTGAGACGTTCGCTGTATTCAGCAGGCAAATTGACGTTGGACAGATTCTCCCTCCGTTTCGCTTTCAACGGTTTGGTGATGTAGCTCAAATCCTCCGCCTCAATGACCACCTTTGTGTCTTCCAGATTCGTATAGACCCAACCGTGGTTCAGCAGGTCGTTGGGATAGTATTTCTGCTCAGGCATCCGCAGAATGCGCCCTACCGTTTGGATGCCGAAGGTCGTGCTTCTGATGTCGCGGAAAATCAGAAGCACAGCCGCCCTTGGGCAGTCCCAGCCAAGGGCGATGGCCTGCTTGAACAGCAGGACTTCGGCGACGTTGTATGGCTCCTCCAGTCCATCGAGATTTTTCTTCTCGTTGGAAAGCCACACAGCAAGTTTGCCGTTGTCCGCCGTGATTTCATATTCATTCTCCAGACGCGTCTTTACCTCCTCTATGATAAGAGTCTCATCGGCATTTAGGTTTTCACTGCTGTCATTCGGCAGTTGTATCAGCAGAAGCGGATTGATGCGGACTCCCAAGGCCTCGTATGCCTTCTTGATTTCGTTTCGCCTCGCCAACGCCTTGTCAAGCAGAAACTCGTTTTCGGTCAGACCCTCCTGCTCAGCCGTGATTTTAGGATTGATGGTTATGCCGTTCTTTATCATCTGAGCCTTGATGACGTCATCGCGGCTGACAGGCACCATATCGTCCCCGACGGTTATCGGCGTGGCAGAAATGCGGATTTCCACTTTGGGCTGAATGTTCGCCAGCACCTTCTCGGACTGCTTCGCCGCCTTGCCGCCGAACAAATGCTCCTCGTCAATTACGGCAATGATGGGCAGGTTGTGGTCCTCCTGAGTCCGTCTCGTCAAATCATAGAGGGAAGAGGCGTTTTCCGACTCCCGCACCATCACATTTGTGTCCTTGTTGATGCTTTCCCAGTTGACGAAAAAGATTTCGCCAGGCTTGATGTATCCGTCAATGGAATGGTCCAGTTCATCGTACATCACGGGAGACAATGCCCGGGTCTCCGAAAAAAAGTTCTTCATTCGGAAATAGCTCTGCTGGTGCAACTTGTTCGGGGCTATCCAGATGATGGCGACCTCCTCGCCGTCCTGCTCCAACTCCGTGGTCAATTCGTCAAGCATCTGGCTTGCCATGACGGTCTTGCCAGAACCCGTCGGTGCCTTGAAGACCAATTTCTTCCGCAAGCCATTTTCCTCCAATAACTTGCGTGTTTTCTCCACGAGTTCCTTGACGGCTTTCGTCTGGTATTCGACATCCTTAATCATTGCTAAATCCTCCAAGAGAGCAAACAAGTAGAGCAGTTGTCTTTATGGGCGACTGAACTTGCGTTTACTACAAATGTTCGCCATGGCTGTGTTGGCATAATTGCCGACAGAGCAGCGCCGCAGGCGCGTAATCGCCCCGTCAGGGGCGGAACATAGGATAGCCCCGGGTGAGCGCCTTCTTTTCCGCCGTAGCGCGTAGCGCAAAGGCGGAAAAGACGCGAACCCAGGGACCTGGAACACACACACAGATTGCGCCCTGGAAGGGCGCAATAAATAGATAAATCCTTGGCAGGTATGATATTGCGCTTGGTGTTGCGCCCTTCCAGGGCGCGAATCATTTTGTGCATTCCCACGGCGGGTTCC
>JAFTAC010000630.1 GCA_017458805.1 Victivallales bacterium
AGCCCCGCGCACAGGACAGGTGGGAAGCCCCGCGCACAGGACAGGTGGGAAGCCCCGCGCACAGGACAGGTGGGCTTGCGCCCCGCGCGCAGGACAGGTTCTGTCGCGCACAGCCCACGTCCTGAGTGTGCGGCGCGTAGCCGCACACATTTTGTTAGGCTTGGTTTTTCGACGGCGGGGGCGCCGTCGCTACCCCATGCATTCCGACGGCGAGGGCGCCGTCGCTACCCCGAGGTTTCCAGGGGGTAGCCCTGGAGGTGCATGCCGCCATCGAGGTAGAGAGTCTGGCCCGTGATGGTTTCCGCATGGGCGAGGAAGAGGCAAGCCTGGGCTATTTCCTGTTCCGTGGTGCGCGTGCGCATGGGCACCCTTTTCAGCAGGGGCTCGATTTTTTCTGGAGGCACGCCTGGTGGCGAGAGCACGAGGCCAGGGGCGATGGCATTGACGCGGATGGCAGGTGCCCAGTCAAGCGCCGCCGCTTCGGTGACGTCCCGCAGGGATTTCTTCGCCAAGGCGTAGATGCCTGCGGCTGGATCGACACTGGTGGTGCGCTGGTCGGTGATGTTGATGATGCATCCTGCCTTCATCTTTTCGGCGAAGAGGCGCATCAACTGGAAGGGAGCAAAGAAGTTGACATTGTAGATGGCGGTCATCTCCTGGAGCGAGGTGGCAGCCAAGGGCTTGCGCAAGTAGCAGGAGGCGCTGTTGACAAGGCAGTCGAAGTGGAGGCGTGAGTTCTCCAGGCTTTCCAGAAAGGCAGTGATGGATTCTGCGGTGGAGAATTCGCCTTGCACGATGGAATGTCCACCGCCAGGCAGGCTGCGGAGCAGCGCCTCAGCATCCGCGAGGGAGCGGTTGCAATGCAGGATGACGCTCCAGCCGTCGTTGGCGAAGGCCGTTGCAATGGCGCGTCCGATACGCTTGGCTGCACCCGTGATGAGAACTCTCTTGCCTTGTTCAGCCATGATAGCGTTATTTTGAGGAGTAGAGCAGGGCACCGCAGGAGTTGCAGGTGATGACCTTGCCCTTGATGGTGTCGTTGGCCTCCTGCGGGGTGATGGAGAGGTGGCAGCGCCCGCAGTTGCCGTCATCAACAGAAACGAAGCAGGGCTTTGTCGGGTTGTTGTTGCGGGCGGTGCGGAGGCGGTCATACCGTTTCAGGATGGCTGGCTCCACGGCGGCGGCAAGCTCGGGGCGCTTGGCTGCCAGGGCTTCCAGTTGCTTCTTGCAATCCGCTTTTTCCGCTTCCAGCTTCGCGAAAATCCCTTCTGCGTTCTTCTTGGCTGCCTTCAGGCTGGCATCCTTTTCCGCCTGGATTTTCTTGGCTGCCTCCAGCTCGTCCATGGCGATGAGTTGCTTTTCCTCGGCCACGGAGATGGCCTTGTCGCACTGCTCAATCTGCAAAAGTGCTGCGCGGTACTCGTCGTTGTTCTTGATAAGGGAGGTCTTGGACTGGAAATTCTCCTTCTGGGTCTTCAACGTGTTGATTTCGCCTTCCAGTTTGCGGATGGTGAGTTCAATTTCCTGAACGGACTTTTTGGCGGCGGCGAAGGCATCCTCCTCTGCCTTGAAAAGCGTCTTTGTCTCTTCTTCTTTTGCGGGGATGGCGGCCAGCTGCGCCTGTAGCTTGGCGACTTCTAGGTCCAGGTCCTGTAGCTTCAGCAGAGATTGTACCCATTCAACCATAGTGGTGTTCCTTGTGCTAGAGTGTAAAGGGGCTGTTGCAAAACTGTAACCAGGGTCTTTGACCCTGTAGGAAGATTCATCTTTTTCCGCGTGAAAAGCACACGGAAAAAGATGTTTTCATAAAGTTTTGCAACAGCCCCTTTGCGTTAGTTACAGTGATTTGGTTACGATGGATGCGTGCATTTCCGCTTCGGGGAGGAACTCCCAGATGAAGCGTTCCGCCAGATGCATGCGCCCTGCGTCCAGCGTTGCCTCCTTCAGCAGCAGCAGGGCGGCAAGGACGATGGTCTGCCCGCGGACGATTCGCCGCGACAGCAGTTCCATGCTCTCCTTCGCACCTGCAAGCGCGTGTTGCGCGTCAAGCACGAGTGTGCGCACTCTATTGACCTCCGCGAGGTGTTTCGCCGCCCCATCGGAGAACTGGAAGGCATCCAGCTCGGCGAAGATGTCGTCCAGGCTGTTTTTGAAGATGCCTGCGGTGGCGGCGATGACCTGCATCTGGGTGGTGCCCTCGTAGATGTTCATGATGCGGGCGTCACGGTAGTAGCGCTCGACAGGGCGCTCGGCCATGTAGCCCTTGCCGCCGTGGCACTGGATGCAGTCGTAGGCGCACTGGTTGGCGGATTCCGTGTTGAATGCCTTGGTCATGGGCGTCATCACATCGGCCAACTGGGCGTAGCGTTTGGAGTTGGCGGCGGCCTCCGCGCTGCCAGTGCGCTCGGCTTCCTTGTTCCAGCTGTCCCGCAAATCAACGTACTTGCATGTGAGGTAGAGCAGGGCGCGTGAGGCGGCGGTCAATGCGTCGATGCGCGTCAGCATCTCCCAGACGGGCTTGATTTCACACAGTTTCTTTCCGAATTGGCTGCGGTTGGAGCAGTACTGCCAGGCGGCTGCGCGGGTGGCTTCCGCCAGACCGACGGCCTGTGCGCTGATGGCCAGGCGTGCGCCGTTCATCATCGACATGACATAGCGGATGAGACCCATCTTGCGACGACCGACCAGCTCCGCTGGCACGTTGTTGAAAATCAGCTCGCAGGTGGGGGAGGCGTGGATGCCCAGCTTGTGCTCGATGCGGTTGACGACAAGCTCGGGGCAGGGATGGACAAGGAACATGGAGAGCCCGCGACCGTCCTTCGTGCCCTCCTCGGAGCGTGCCAGCACCAGAAGCACCTGCGCCATGCCGTTGGTGATGAAGTGCTTTTTGCCGTTCAGACGCCAGACGCCATCCTCGCCGAGGGTCGCCTTGGTCTGCACGGACTGCAGGTCGCTGCCCGCTTCAGGCTCCGTCAGAGCCATGGCACCATCCCATTCGCCAGAGGCGAATTTGGGCAGGACGGCAGCCTTCTGCTCGTCGGAGCCGAACATGAGCACGGTTTCCGCGATGCTCTGGAGGCCGAAGAGGTTCTGGAGGGAGGCATCGGCACGCGAGACGATTTCGGTCATCATGCTGTAGATGGTGGTGGGGAAGTTGAGGCCGCCGTACTGGCGGGGCAGGGTGACGCCCGTCAGGTGCGCCTCTTCGATGTCCTTCAGGTTCTGGCGAACGGCCTCGGGCAGGAAAACCTTGTGGTCAACTTGGGAGAAGCGTGCCCCAATCAGGTCTGCCTCCTTTGCGCGAGGTTCGATGTGCTCTGCAGAAATCCTGCCTATTTCCTCCAGCTTTTCGCGATAGAGCTTCTTGACTGCATCGAAGTCGGCGGGACCGCCTTCATCGGTGTAATCCTTTTCGCGCAGCCTGGAGATTTCCTGAAGGTCGAGATTCGCAAAGTGGAAGAGCAAATCCTGGTTGTCTGAGAAAAGATTATTGGACATAGTGAGAAATCCCTTTGATAATTGCCGTTTTTAGGCTATATTTGTTTGATGGGAAGGGAATGGGTCCCTTATTACATAATATAGAGCATAATTTATAAAATTTCCACACGACGAAAATGAAAAACAAGCCAATTGACAATCTTACACCGACTGGCCAGAAGCTGGTCTTCCTGTTTTTCTTGGTTGCGGCACTGGTTATAGCGTGGTTCACGGCAAGTCGTTTGCCAATCAAACAGAGGGCAGACAGTCCGTTGGACATGAAGAGGGTGGATGAACTCATCGCGAAGGCTTCCGCCAAGCATGGGGTGCCGCCTCAACTCATCAAGGCCATCATCTGGCAGGAGACCAAATTCAGACCCAACATGCGTGGCAAGGCGGGCGAAATTGGCCTGATGCAGATTCGCCCCGAAACCGCCGTCCTTGAATGGCAGCGCGGCAACAAACTCTCCTTTACGCCAACCGAAGCACAGCTTTTCGACCCCGAGACCAACATCGACATCGGAACATGGTATCTGGCGTGGACGGGCAGGCACTGGAAAAACTACAAGTCCCAGCTCATGCTCCAGATTGCCGAATACAACGCTGGCTATGGCAATGCGAAGAAGTGGAGGCCGGCCAAGCCCGAAACGGAGATGAAACTATCCGACATCACGTTCAAATCCACACGCGCCTACGTCGAAAACGTGATGACAAAGATGAAGGAATACTAGCAATGCTGCATGTCAGGCTTGTCGGCGGGGGGGCGAAGTTCAGGTCGTTTTTGGCGAAGTTTGCCGAAGTGGAGGTATTTGCTTCGCTGGAAGCGTTGCTGGATGCAGAAATGACTCCAGGGATGCTTTGCGTCCTGATGCCCCGCTATGACGAGGGGCAACGTATAGCTGATGAACCTGGCATTGACGTGCTTTATCGTCTTTTCGAGTGGAAACGGCGTGGCGTTAGGTTCTACGTGGAGGCCTTCCCTGCGAAAAACTATCTTTCCCGCGAGATTTTTTCGTTTTTTACCTTGGGGCAGGAGTGCCATTTCAACCATGATTGCATTTTGTGGGAAGGCAAGCTGCTTCAGGCAAACAGCCTATACTATTTCCCCACGGCAGTCCATGGGAACAAGGTGCGCACTCTTTTAGCTGAAGGCGGGGATTTCCTGGGTGTGAACTCACCAGTACGTGACCCCTCCAGGCACTATCCCGTTCTGCTTGACAATGGCGAAGGGTGCATATCCGCGTTCATGAACCTCAGCGCATGCGATGAGGTTTTCATGCGGCCATACGGTTTGTGGCGAAGCCTTTTGACTACGCTTTGGAGCAAGCTAACCGAGGCACCTTTGGAGGCCGTCGAACGAGCCTTTGACAGCACTTGGCCACAGGTCATCTCGCTTTCAGGCGGAAGAGATGCAGAAGAAGCGTTGGCTGCCGCTGTTGCGTGGCACCGCCGTTGCGGGCTAATGCCGTCCGAAGACGGTAGCAAGGGCATTCTGGAGATGTTCATGTCTGCTGATTTTTCACGGCGCCAGAACTACCGCACGGACAGCGTGCTTATGACGGCGGCACTTTTCGCGGGCGTTGGTGTGTATTGGCATGATAATAACCTGCTGAATACGGGAAAGGCGCTGGCGGATTTTCTGCTAGCCCGACACATTCAGCACGAATCGGGCTTCTTGCGATGGTACGACCACAGTTCTGTCGTGTATGCAAATGATTCTGCGCGGCA
>JAFTAC010000631.1 GCA_017458805.1 Victivallales bacterium
ACCTTTATTCAGGCGGGCGCCAGCGACCTCTACGTCATCCCGCGCTTCCGTACTGCGTTTATGGATCCCTTCGCCGAACTGCCCACGCTGGTGCTGCTCTGCGACTTCTTCGACAAGGATGGCAACCCCCTTGCCAGTTCCCCCGCCTACACGCTCCACCGCGCATGCGTGGCGTTTACGGTGAGCACGGGGTATGTCTTTGAGGCCATGGGCGAACTTGAATACGACGTCATCGCCGAGGACGACGGCTGCTTCCCCGCCACTGACCAGAGGGGCTACCACGAATCCGCCCCCTACGCCAAGTTCAACGATTTCAGACAGCTCTGCATGCAGTACATCGCACAGGTTGGCGGGCGCATCAAGTACGGCCACTCCGAGGTCGGCAATTTCACTTTGGACGGCAAAATCTACGAGCAGAACGAGATCGAGTTCCTGCCGTGCCCCGCTGAATCCGCCGCCGAGCAGCTGCTTCTTGCCAAGTGGGTCATTCGCAACCTAGCCTACAGCAACGGTTTGGATGTCACGTTTGCTCCGAAAATCACCGTCGGTAAGGCGGGTTCTGGCCTGCATATCCACACACGCATCATGAAGGACGGGCAGAACCTGATGCTGAAGGACGGCGTACTCTCCGACACCGCCCGCAAGGCCATCGCGGGCATGATGTGCCTGGCTCCCTCCATCACCGCATTCGGCAACACCAACCCCACCTCTTATTTCCGCCTGGTTCCCCACCAGGAGGCTCCCACGAATGTCTGCTGGGGCGACCGCAATCGCTCGGTCCTCGTCCGTGTGCCGCTCGGCTGGACGACCGACAAGGACATGTGCAGCCAGGCGAACCCCCTGGAGAAGCCCGTCTCCTTCAAGAACAGCCAGAAACAGACCGTCGAAATGCGCTCGCCTGATGGTTCCGCCGACTTGTTTATGTTATTGGCCGCGCTGGCAGTTGCGTTCCGCTATGGTCTGGAGAAGGCCGATGCCCTGGACATCGCCAAGGCAACGTATGTCAGCGTGAACATCCACCAGGAGGAGAACAAGGAGCTGGTCAAGAAACTGGCTCAACTCCCCGACAGCTGCTGTGCCTCCGCCAAGTGCCTTGCAGCCCAGCGTTCCATCTACGAGGAGAAGGGTGTCTTCACACCCGCCATGATCGATGCGGTCATCGCTAAACTGGAAGCCTATCATGACGAGACGCTCCGCGCTTCCATCGCCAACGACCAGGCCGCCATCCTTGAACTGGTCAAGAAGTACTTCCACTGCTAAGGCTTTTCTTTTATCTCCCTTGCAATGAACAAGATTGTAGCAAAAAAACAGTTGTCCGAGAATGTGTATCGGATGGACATCGAGGCTCCGCTCATTGCACGTGAGCGCAGGGCTGGGCAGTTCCTCATTCTGATGGTTGACGATTCCGTCGGCGAACGCATCCCGCTCACCATCGCCGATGCCAATCCAGCTACGGGCACGATAACCATCATCTTCCAGACGGTTGGTGCCACCACCATCAAGCTTTCGAAGCTGAATGTCGGTGACAGCATCGCGGCTGTTCTTGGCCCTCTTGGGAAGCCCACCTCCATTCGAGGCGAAAACGGCGAGGCCCCTGGTCACATCGTGTGTGTCGGCGGTGGCATTGGCGTCGCCCCCATGCACCCGATTGCACAGGCGTGCAAGGCTGCCGGCAACAAGGTGACCATCATCATGGGTGCGAGGAACGTCTCGCTGTTCGTGATGGAGGAGGAGATGCGCACCATTGCAGGAGAGAACCTTATCCTTGTGACGGACGACGGCAGTTCGGGGCGCAAGGGGCTGGTCACCGACCCGCTCAAGGAGCTCTGCGAGGCGGGCGGAGTCGATGAGGTCATCGCTATCGGACCACCCATTATGATGAAGTTCTGCTCGCTGACAACCGCTCCCTATCACGTTAAGACCACCGTCTCGCTCAACACGATTATGATTGACGGCACGGGGATGTGCGGCGGCTGCCGCATCTCCGTCGGCGGCAAGACGAAGTTTGTCTGCGTCGATGGCCCCGAGTTTGACGGGCACCAGGTGGATTGGGACTTGATGATGAAGCGCATGACCGCTTTCAAGCCAATCGAGGCCGCTGCCCGTGAGCATGTCTGCAATCTGTATAAGGGGATTTGAAAAGGGGATTTGACGATGACACCGAAGGAAAAAATGGCCATACCGTCCCAGGCGATGCCTGAACAGGCACCGCTTGAACGCGCCCATAACATGAATGAAGTCGCCCTCGGCTTCACTGCTGAAATGGCGAAGACAGAGGCGTCTCGCTGCATCAACTGCACCAACAAGCCTTGCATGCAGGGATGCCCCGTCGCCGTCAACATCCCTGGCTTTCTGGCGAAGGCCGCCGACGGTGATTTTGCAGGTGCGCTTGCCGTCATCAAGGAGACCTCGCTGCTGCCCGCCGTCTGCGGGCGTGTCTGTCCGCAGGAGAAGCAGTGCCAGAAGTTCTGCACGATGGGCAAGCTGCTGAAGGATGTGGACAAGGCCGTCGGCATCGGGCGCGTGGAGCGATTCTGCGCCGACTATGTGCGTGAGAATGGCCTTGGCGACAAGGTTGTCTGCGCCCCAGCTACAGGCAAGCGTGTGGCGGTCATCGGTTCTGGTCCCGCCTCCATCACCTGTGCGGCGGATTGCGCCAAGGCGGGGCATGAGGTCACGGTCTTCGAGGCGTTCCACAAATGCGGCGGGGTGCTGGTGTACGGCATACCTGAGTTCCGTCTGCCCAAGTCCATCGTCCAGCACGAAATCGACGGTCTGAAGGCCATGGGCGTCAAGATTGAGACGAATGTCTGCATCGGGCGCACACGAAAGCTCATTGACTTGATGGAGAAGGACGGTTTCGATGCCGTCTTTGTCGGCACAGGCGCGGGCCTTCCGAAGTTTATGGACATCGAGGGCGAGAACCTCATCGGCGTCTTCAGCGCGAACGAGTACCTCACGCGCGCCAATCTGATGAAGGCCTATCTGGAAAACGAGGCGGACACCCCCTACTGGCATGGGAAGCGTGTGGCGGTTCTCGGCGGGGGAAACGTTGCCATGGACGCTAGCCGCATGGCACTGCGTCTCGGCGCAGAGAAGGTCTATCTCATCTACCGCCGCAGCGAGGCGGAGATGCCCGCCCGAAAGGAGGAGGTGCATCATGCACGCGAGGAGGGCGTCGAGTTTCTCATGCTGCAGAACGCCAAGCGCATTCTGGGTGATGAGCAGTCCAGGGTCACCGCCATTGAGTGCCTCAAGTATGAGCTGGGCGAACCTGACGCATCGGGCCGCCGTTCGCCTGTGCCGATTCAGGGCAGCGAGTTCACGCTTGACGTCGATACGGTCGTTGTCGCTGTCGGCAACGCCTCCAATCCGCTGATACCTGCCACGACCGATGGCCTTGAAATCGACAGGCGTGGAAACATCGTCGTCAACCCCGAAACGAACATGACCTCCATCCCTGGTGTCTTTGCAGGTGGCGACATTGTTCTCGGCGCGGCGACGGTCATCCTCGCCATGGGCGAAGGCCGCCGTGCCGCAGCAGGCATCAGTGCCTATCTTGCAAAATAGAATTGCGCATTTCCGCAAAAGAAACGACTATGATGCGTCTTGTTCCACTGCTTATCGTGTTCTCATGGATCATTTGCTTTGGTGCAGACGTGGAATCGTGTGTGCGGCTTTGTGGTGAGCTGAATGCTGTACGCCAGGTGGAGGTGGACGCGAAAAAACAGTGGGAGGAGCAGCACCTGGCTCTGGAAGGCGAGCTGGCTGCCGCAAAGGCGCAGCTCTCCGATGCTCTTGCTATTCT
>JAFTAC010000632.1 GCA_017458805.1 Victivallales bacterium
AAAGTCTTCCGACGGCGAGACGCCGTCGCCACACCCTATCTGTCGCATGGCACAACCCTGTGGTCGCGCCTGTTTCTCCGACGACGAGGTACGCTTCGCTAAGGCCGTCGCCACACCCTATCTGTCGCATGGCACAACCCTGTGGTCGCGCATGTTTCTCCGACGGCGAGGTACGCTTCGCTAAGGCCGTCGTTACCCCAGTCACGGGCAGAAAGCGACACGAAAACCGTAGCTGCCGATGCGGTTCCACGGGGGGCTGTTGTCGCGGCGCGCGGAACGGCAGTACTGTGCGAGGTTGCGACAGCTGCCACCGCGTAGCATGCGGTACGAGCCCGATTCTGGCCCCTGCGGGTCAGTCGCTGACGACTTGGGATAATCACCATACCAGTCCAGGCACCACTCGGAAACGTTCCCGTGCATGTCGTAGAGCCCCCAGGCATTCGGCAGATAGCACCCCACACGCGTGTGCTCGATGCAGTCCCCCTTGCCGTCGGATCGGTTGTAATTGTACCTCCCCACTTCCGCCATGTTCGGGCACTCATAAACATCGGTGAGGTTCTTCCCCGAGTTCAAGGCCGTCTTCGTCCCCGCACGGCATGCGTACTCCCACTGCGCCTCCGTCGGAAGGTCGAACGCCAGCCCCGTCTTCGCCCGCAGCTTCCCCAGGAAAGAGCCTGAATCCACCTCGTGCCCGCCTAAAGGCCAGCCCGCACCCTTATCCCTACCACGGATGTCGTTGTAGCTGACCTTCTCCACGGGGCGCGCCTCCCCCTTGTAGTCGGAGGGGTTCCCCCCCATAATCAGCTCCCACTGCCTCTGCGTCACCTCGAAAACGCCCATCCAGTACCCATGGGTCAGCGTCACCTCGTGCTGGACCTCACCTGAATACCTCCCCAATTCGCCCTCTGGCGAGCCCATCGTGAAGGTGCCTGCGGGAATCCAGTGCAGCCACAGCTCCGCCGTGCGGCAGGTGTCCTTGGAAAGGTCGGGGGATTCGTTCGTGCGGTGCACCTTCCCCGTGGAGAGGTCCACCACCAGGTAGGTCTCCGACTGCACCTTCACCTCTGCCATACAGACAAAAGCCAGGCAGAGCAAAATCATTGTCTTCCGAATCATTTCCATCGCTTGTTCCTTGTTTGTTCGAATTCTCGCTAAGGTGCAAATACAATGTGACAGGCAGGGGGTGGCGATGCCACCCCCTGCCTGTCACGTGCCTGTGCAAATGCGCCTCAGTAAAACGCACCTACTTCCTCTCCATCCACTTGTGCTTTTCTCGGAGGGCTTCAGTGTCGGTTAGCATCTTGAAGCGTTCGTCAAGGATGGCCTCTTCGTTCTCCTTGAGGGCCTCCAGCTGCTTTGTCATGCGCTGGAGACGCTCGGCGTAGTCCTGAAGCATGAAATCAAAGGCCTCCTTGATTTTCGCGCGGAGCTGTTCCTCCAACTTGGCCTTTTCGGCTGCATCCTTGCACTCGCAGATGGAGCGCGAGAGTTCAAAGCACTCCCTGTCGAGCTGGCCCATGCGCCTCATGTTCCCGTTGGGGGCAGGCATGTACTTGCGGATTTCATTGACAAAGGCGCGAATATCGGTCTTGCGCATGTTCTCCAAACGCTCATACTCCTCGGGCTTCTCCTTCTTGAGCTTCGACATAATCATCAGCACCTCGTTGCCGCGACCCGGCGTCCAGAGACCTTTTCGAGCATGCTCCATGTCATTCGGGCCTCTGCCCTCGGGTGGGGGCGGCGGAGGAAAGCCCTCCTGCGCAAACACCTGGAACATCAGCGCTGCCAACACAGTCATCAGAATTGTAAATCGACTTTTCATCTTGTCACCTCTATATTATAAAACAGAATCAAAGATCGTAGAACATGTCCATTTCAAGGGAAATGATGTCATAGTCCAGATGGCGCACACCTTCCACGCCGCCTTCTGAACCGCCCTTAAGGGATTCAGCACCAAGATTCAACGAGTTCAGGACGATTTCCATCCTGTCAAGTTCGTTGTCCACCAGCGCATACTCCAAGGTCATGGAGGGGATTTCCGGCTGGAGGCTCTCCGCCGACAGCGCATCGTTCGCCCTGTGTCCAGCCAATGCGAAGGCCAGACAGCAGACAACCACCAGGGAGGCCGCCGCGGCAATCGTGCGCAACACCCAGGCATGCCTCCGAACTGGCTGCGGACGGGCGGTCTTCACGGCGGACAGCACACGGCTGTCCAGTTCCGCCGACGGAGCCAGCTGCGGCTCCAGCAGAAGCTGATGAGCCTGTGCAAAGGCCTGGCAGTCGGCGCATCCCAGAAGATGCAGCTCCTCATCTGCATTCAGCTTCTCCCCAAGCAGAATGCGCTCCTTCACGCAACGGCAATCGATTTGCTTTTCTGTCTTCATGCCAATCACTCCTCATTTATAATTCATCAGAAAACCCTTCAGTTTTTCAACAGCGTAGTGCATACGCCCCAGAACCGTGTTGAGACTTGTCCCCTGGATGGCTGCAATCTCCTTGAAGCTCTTCCCTTCCCTCCGCATCTCCAGAACCTGCTTCTGCTCCTTGGAAAGCGTCTGGACAGCCTCTTCGACTGCATTCTCCAGAATGGAACGGTCGATTTCCTTGTCTGCGGTATCAAAGCCGCCAGGCAGATGGTCGTCCAGTTCCACCATCACCGTGCCCTTTTGCCGTCGGAAAAAGTCCATCACCTGGTTGTGGGCGATGCGGCAAATCCACGCGAGGAAGCGCTGCTGGTCGTTGTACCGCCCGAAGTTGTTGAACGCCTTGATCCAGGTCTGCTGGAAGAAGTCGTCAATGTGGCTTTTGTCATTCGGCAGGAGCTTGTTGAGGTAGGAATAAAGCTGCAGGCGATAACGGGAGTAAAGCACATTGAATGCGGAGTCGTCGCCTGCCTGGCATCGACGTATCAGCTCGACATCCTGTTCCAATGTGTTTGTTTCCATTATGCGTCCTTTCAACCGTGTTCTTTATATAAAAACGCATCATTGATGAAAATATTGTGCGTGATTGCAAGGAAGACAGCGGCGCAGAAGCGACGCATACCAGGTTATGCACGCTTCCACATGGTCCTCACGGCGAGCATCAGGAAGGCGATGGTCGGCAGGATGCCGCCCAGTATGGGGGAGAAGCCGCCCAGCGGCGCAAGCCAGCCGTTTTTCACGCAAAGCACCCCCACTTCAGTAAGCAGATAAAAGAGCAGCAAGGAGCCAACGGCGGTGGCAAAGCCGTTCATCGCCCCCATGCGGTCGGTGGAGATGGTCAGCGACACGCCAAACAGGGCAGCAATAAGGGCCGCCAGGGGGAAAAGACAACGATGGAAAAGCAGGGTTTTCAGCAGGTTTAGCTCACGCCTGGAGGTCACCAGGCCGCTACGCAGCACATTCCGCAACTCCGCAATGGTCATGCGGTCCCGTTCGATGCTGTGTGAATGGATGTCCGCAGGCGATTCCGTGTACCCCTTCTTCAGCTCCTCGAAGAAATCAGGAGACTGGCGCAGCGGTGCGCCGTCGGCACCATAATGCTTCACAAAGCCGTTTTTGAAAAGCCAGCCGTCATCATATTCGGCGGACTGCGCGGAGAGCAGGTATTCCATGGTGCCATCGGGACGATACTGGCGAACGATGACGCCCGTGGATTCGCCATCCATGCTCAAACTGTCGATAAGCCAGTCACGATGCTCCAGTTCGAAGCCGAAGGCGGAACGGTTCTTCACCTTGCCGTGCTTCAGATAGGCCGTTTCAATAGCATCCGCCTTCTTCAGGCAGGCAGGTCCCCAGGATTCGTTTATCCCCAGCACGACTGCGCAAGACAGCGCAGCAATCACCCAGACAGGCAGGCAGCAAGTGAAGAGAGACATCCCGGCGGCGCGCATGGCAGTCAGCTCGCTGTTCTTCCCCAGCATCATCGTCATGAAGCTGGCCGCCAGCAGGCTGGCGAAGGGTATCACGTAGGTGAGGTTCTGCGGCTGCTTTGCCAGCAGGTACGTCAGGATGACAGACCATGGGATGAGCTGCCGCCCTCCCCTCGCCTCTGAAGATGCAGCCTCGCCTGTTTGGGCAGCCTTGTCTGCCTGCTGGGACACCTGCATCGCGGTATCAGCAGCCATTTCACGCTTGATTTTGGTGTTCTCCTCCAGGAAGTCCCTCATGTCGCCGTTAATGGAATCCACGAGCATGAAGAGGGCCATGAAGCCGATGATGGCGCCGACATACGGCATCGCGAAGTTTCTCGCGATGTAGGCCAGCACGCAGGGGGAGACGCGCCTGGATATGCTTGCATCCTTTGCCATGCTACACGGCTAGACGGGGTTCTTGATTTTGGCGGGGTCGATGACGATGCGCGTCATGCGGGTGCTGGTAAGCACCTCCTGGACGGTCCGCCCGCAAGCAAACAGGAACAGTGGATTCAGGATGCCCAGCCCGAACATGAAGACGACGTAGAAGAAGATGCGCCCCATCCAGTAGGATTCGCCGTTCATCTTCACGAGGTAGATGCCCCAGAAGCGCTGCCCAGGGGTCTGCTGGTTCAAGTACATGAAGAAGATGAAATAGAAGAGGAAGGTCGGGAAATAGATGGAGAAGCCGATGTAGAAGAGGTTGCTGGCCTCAAGAATGTCGTACTTGTAGCAGAATGCCCCTGTCAAGTGAAGGATGACGCCCCAGATGAACATGATGAGCAAATCTGTGAGCAGGGCCATGATGCGCATGGGCACGCTGGCGGTTGGGGCAGCAGCCGAGTTGCGCTTGACCAGGCCGTTGGTGGCGTTGCTGCTGATGTCCTCCACCTTCAGGTTGATACGGGCCTTCAGGCGCTCCCAGGGGGTGTTGTACTGCGCGTTCACACGCGCCACAACCTGCTCCTTCAGGAGCGGCTTCAGGAAGGGGATGTCCATCACATTGTCCCATTTGTTCACAAGGGTGCTGCGGACTTTGCAGTCAAGGTCGATCTTCCCCATCTCTGCCCACTTGACCAAAGTCTGCTGGTCGGCGGGTTCATATTCCTCCCCTGCGGCGTTGCGCACGATGAACAGGCGTTCATTTGCCATTGTCTTGCTCCATTATTTCTATTTTTATACACAATTTTCGACTTGCCGATTTGACATATAGCCATTCCTATAATAACATAATACTTTTAGGAGATTTTTCATCCCCTATTTGCAGAATATTCATAAAAAAGAGGAGTTTTTTTGGGTATCTGGCAAAGCACACCGTGCTGAACCAGGAGGCAGGAGACTGCCTCCCAAATCAAGGAGGTCATTTCAAAACAGGGTTTTGACACGACCTTTAAGGAGAGACACACCATGACTGAAGAAAAAGACACGCGCTCGTTTTCCAAGAGGCATCTCTGGGTCCAGATCGACGAGCAGAACGGCATCGCCTACGTTGGCATAACCGACTATCTCGCCGAGCAGCTGGCTGAAATCGGCAGCATTGACATGCCCGAACCAGGCGACGAGGTGGAAATGGACAACATGTGCATCCACCTCTACCTCTCCAAGCGCATCCACCACCTGCGCTCGCCTCTGTCAGGACGCGTGGTGGAGTGCAACAAAGAGGTGCTGGACAACTGCAGCCTGCTCCACCTCGATCCCAACAAATACTGGCTTTATAGCATGGAATACGACAACCTGGAGGAACTGGACCTCCTCATGGATGCGCGGCAATACGCCGAATACGTCGATAAACTGTGAACAACGACAGCCCCCGTATACCCGCTACCTTACTGTGGAGACAATACATGACCGAACTCATCACCGCCCTTGACTACTCCGACGCGCAAAGCGCCTTGAAGACCGTTGACCTCATCGGCCCGTCTTGCCAATGGTACAAAGTCGGCAAGGAGCTTTTCACCGCCGTCGGCCCCTCGATTGTACAGGAGCTCAAGGCACGTGGCAAAAAGGTCTTTCTCGACATGAAGTTCCATGACATCCCCAACACGGTGTCGAAGGCCGTCCATTCCGCTGCCGCCATTGGCGCGGACCTCTGCAACGTCCATGCGTCGGGCGGCACCGCCATGCTGACGGCGGCTGGCCAGGCGGCCAAGAAAGCGGGCATCCTGCTGGTGGCAGTGACCGTGCTCACCAGCATGGACGAAGCCGAACTCGCCTCCATCGGCCTCTCCGTCACGCCCCAGGAACAGGTGAAGCGGCTGGCCCTGCTGACGCAGTCCTGCGGTGTCCCAGGTGTCGTCTGCTCCGCTCTGGAGCTGCCCGTCATCCGAACCACCTGCGGTGCGGATTTCATCACCGTCGTGCCAGGCATCCGCCCTGCTGGCAGTTCGGCGGACGACCAGAAGCGCATCATGACACCCGCCCAGGCCGCCCAGCAAGGCGCAACCTACATTGTTGTCGGGCGCCCCATCACCAAGGCGGATAACCCCGCGGAAGCAGCGGCGGCCATCGCCGCCACGCTGGCTTCCTCGCGCTGAAGCACCAGATATGTCGGGGAGGCAGGGGTAGCGACGGCGCCCTCGCCGTCGTCCTCGCACATGCCAATGCTGTGCTTTGCCAAAGGCACGGCAGGCCACCTGGGTCCAACCACCACGCAGTGTGCTTGTGGGCGTTGCATGGTCTCTGCGGCTGGGCAACATGATGGC
>JAFTAC010000633.1 GCA_017458805.1 Victivallales bacterium
CGTTTGTAAAATCCGGTCCGCATTTGCGGAAAAAATGAAGAGAGAAAGAAAGATGAAGAAACTGTTTTATTTGTTGATGCTAGGAGCTTCCCTGGCTGCTTTCGCTCAGAACGTGGAGCGCATCGATGTAACCAAGCGCATGAAGGGCAATCCAACCGTTGGCATTGTCAATTTCACGGGGGCCCCCGAGCAGAAGCGCAACCTGGAGGACTTCCTCTGGCGCTGTGGCTGGCTTGACATGGTGACGGGTGCCGACGCGAAGCGCGCCGACGTCCAGCTGACCGTGCAGGGGCTGCCAGCGGGCGGTCTTTTCACCAGCGTCAAGGCGGGCAATCAGGCTTTCACCTGCGACCGCCGCAGCTCCACCTCGGGTGCCGCCGCCCCCGAAACCGTGGACGACATCCTGCGCCAGCTCTTTAAGGTCAAGGCGTTCTGCACCCAGAAAATCTACTATGTGGTCACGGGACGTGAAAACATGAAGGAAATCTACAGCTGCTACATCGACGGCAGCGGTCAGGAGCGAGTCACCTTCAACAACGCCATCAGCACAGAACCCAGCTGGGGCCACAAGAACGCACTGGTCTATACCATGGCAAAGAACAACTCCCTTACGGTTGTCCTCGCCGACATGGGGCGCAACTGCCAGCGTGTCGTCTCCCGCTCGCCAGGCCTCAATGCCAGCGCAGGCATCTCGCACGACGGCACCCTGCTCGCCCTGCCCTTGAGCGCCCAGAACCAAGTTGACCTTTACGTCATCGACCTGCGCACGAACCAGCGCATCCGCGTGACCAGCGACAAGAACGTGGAATCCTCCCCCTGCTGGTCGCCCGACAACTCCTCCATCTGCTACGTCTCCGACAAACTGGGCACCCCACAGCTCTACCTGCGTGAAATGCGCCAGGGGGGAAAGGACAGACGCCTCTCCGTCGGCAACAACGAGTGCGTCTCGCCCGACTGGTCGAATGTCAGCAACAAGCTCTGCTACTCCATGAAGGACAACAGCGGGCAGCGCGTCATCTGCGTGATGGACATGTCGGGCAAGGACAGCGAAATCAAGGTCGTCACAAGAGGCGCAGGCAACTGGGAGGCCCCCAGCTGGGGCCCCGATGGTCGCCACATCGTCTGCACCCGCGGCGACGCATCAGAGAAGACGCGCGACCTCTACATCATTGACAGCTGGACCAACGTGGCGCGCCCCATCTCTCGTGGGGCGAGGCTCTCGCTTCCCGCCTGGCGTCCCGCCTACTGAAGACACGGAGACCTGGCTATGCTCACGGGTAAACTCTCCTGCAACGGACGCGACATCGAGCTCCATTCCGTCAACACGCTGATTGTGGGCGCGGGCGCAGCAGGGCTGAAATGCGCCGAGATGCTGGCCGCGTATGGGGTCAAAGATGTCGCCATCGTCGTCGATAGCCTCGGCGCAGGCACCTCCAATAACTCTGGTTCCGACAAGCAGACCTACTATCAGATGGGCATTTTCGGCGATGAGCCCGACAGCCCGATGGAGTTTGCCCGAAGCCTCTTCCAAGGCGGCATGATGCACGGCGACCTGGCCTACGTGGAGGCCCTCGGCTCTGCCCCTGCCTTCTTCGACCTCTGCCGCATCGGCGTTCCCTTCCCGTTCAACAGCTACGGCGCCTACGTCGGCTACAAGACCGACCACGATCCGCGCCAGCGCGCCACCTCCGCAGGCCCCAAGACCTCGCAGTTCATGTACAAGTGCCTGCTGGCCCAGGTGCGCCAGGCAGGCATCGAGATTTTCGACAGGCACGAAGCCATCCGACTGCTCGTCGATGGCGGCACAGTGAAGGGCGCCATCTGCCTCAACCGCGACAAAGCCTATTTCGACGACTACGGCCTCACGGTCTTCAACGCCACAAACGTGGTGCTGGCGACGGGCGGTCCTGGCGAACTCTACCGCGACAGCGTCTGGCCCTGCGGTCAAATCGGCTCCCACGGCCTCGCCTTCGAAGCGGGTGTCGCTGGCAACAACCTCACAGAACTCCAGTTCGGGCTGGCTTCGACGGGCTTCCGCTGGAATCTCTCAGGCACCTATCAGCAGGTGATACCCGACTACTACAGCGTTGACGCAGACGGCAACAAGCGCTTTTTCCTGCAGGATTACTTCCCCGACATGCCGACGATGGCCCTCAACATCTTCCTGAAGGGCTACCAGTGGCCCTTCCATGCGGCACGCCTCCAGAACGGCGGCTCCTCCCTGGTCGATATCGCCGTTTACCGCGAGGTGGCCGCAGGGCGAACCGTCTATATGGACTTCGGGCACAACCCCACGCCCGCCCCTGGCTGGCGCGTCTTTGCGCTGAACGAGCTGCCCGACGAGGCACGCATCTACCTGGAGCGCTCTGGCGCAACCCAGGCAACGCCCTTCGAGCGGCTTCGCCATACGAACCCCGCCAGCATCGACCTCTATCTGGAGCATGGCATCGACCTGCGGAAGCCGCTGGCGGTGAATGTCTGCGCCCAGCACTGCAACGGCGGCCTAACGGGCGATTTGTGGTGGGAGAGCCGCGTGAAGCACCTCTTCGTCATCGGTGAACTCTGCGGCACCCACGGCGTGCGTCCTGGCGGCAGCGCCTTGAACAGTGGACAGGTCGGCGCGACACGCGCCGCCCAGCGCATCGCACACGTCTATGCGCAGCCGCCGATGGAGGCTGCCGCTTTCTCCAACAGTTTTGCCTCGCAGGTCGAGGTCCAGTGGCAGGAGCTGGATGGCTATATGCACCACGGCAAACTGGTTCCAGCTGATGTCCGCCGCGAGATTCAAGCTCGAATGAGCGAGCAAGGCGCCTTCCTGCGTTCGCTGTGTGGCGCGCAAAAGGCGCTTTCGGAAGCGAAAGAGCTCTACAGGCGCATCCTTGCCGACGGTTTCGACTGCTCCGTTTCGCCGCGTCTGCTCCAGCAGGCGATGGAAAACCGCTGGCTGGCCCTCACAAGCGTGGCGTTCCTTCAGGCGATTGTCTCCTACATCGAGCAGGGTGGCGGCAGCCGAGGCGCCTACATGGTGCTGGATGACCAGGGCAGCCTGGATGTGGTCGCAGCTGGCAAGCACTGCCTGCGCCACCGCCCCGAAAACCTTGAAAAGCGCAAGGAGATACTGGAACTCTGCCTCAAGCCAGGCACGGACTGCGATTTCGAGGTGGCCGCCATCCCCGTGCGTCCCCTCCCCACCGACAACAGTTGGTTCGAAACCACCTGGGCCGATTTTGAGAAGGGAAAGATTTTCCAATAGCCAGATGACTGAAAAAACGCATACCAGAATCACGATCGCCGTGCTTGCAGCCACGCTGCTGGCGGGCACGTTTTTGTCCCTGTGGATGACAGGTCTTGTGGCGAAGTACCTCACCCCTGCGCTAATCATTGCACTGCCAATGGCAACGCTTTCAGTACTGGCCCTCTCATCGCTGTGCGTCTGGGGGCTCTTCTTTACAATACCGATGTACTATATGGCACGTGGCGCCCTGCGTGGTGCATCGCTATGGCGTATCTGCCTGCCCATGCTCTTCATGCAGGCAATGATGACCACGTTGAATCACATCCTGTCGGGGCTGGTCGGCTGGCGTTTCGGCGGCTGGTGCACCCTCTACGAACTCCTGCTCATTATAGCTTCCCTTCTGATTGCAGGCCCATCCCGCGTGAAAAACAGCTACCTCGCCTGCTATCGCGAGCTAAAATCCCAGCTTGACGCCCTAAAAGCAGAAGAGTAGTCAGGGCCTATGGCCCTGACGAACTGTAATCAGGCGCTCTGCGCCTGCGCACAAGTTAGCAGGGCCTATGGCCCTGGTTACGTAAATCTCCATGCGCGAATCGTTTCGGCGACGACAGGGCTGTTACAGATGGCCAGCAGCTCTTTCTGCAATTCAGGCGTTCCCCCCTGCACGCCAACAGCGGCTGCAGCGTTCCGTTTGAGCAGGGTCGGGCCTGCGTGCTCCACGGTTGTGCCCGCAATCAGGCGGCGCAGTTCCGCCGTGGACATTCTAAGCAATGCATGGCAATCCACCAGCAAGTCTTCATCGCCTAGTGTATCTTCGGGACAGCAGGAGCTGCAAATCGAGCAGCCGAACAAAGTGCATCCCAAAGCCTGCTGCTGCGCCCATGTCAACGCCCCGCGCCATTCGCTTGCCATCCACGAACGGCAAGCGCGCACAATCAGCGTGCCATCCTCAGACATGGCGTGGTTTGGGCAGGCGCGACGGCACTTCAGGCAACTGGCGCAATCCACTGCAAACTCTGTACTCCCGTGATGCGACGGCAGCTCCAAATCGACAAACAACGCGCCTAGATAGACGCGGCATCCAAAGCCCGAAACCCGCACGAGCGAGTTGGGTGCGCCGACGCCAAGCCCAGCCACCTTCGCAAGGTACTTTTCAGGCACGGGACTGGTATCGACGCACAGTTCAAACTGCGTTGCACCACAAGCAGCAAGTCCCCCCTTGATACGCTCCAAAATGCGCTTTCCCGCGACATGGTAGTCCTCGCGCAGAGCATAGCCCGCTATTCGCCCGACAGCCCCCTGCCCTGTTGGAACTGGCAACCGCAACAGGGGCGAATCCGACAGTTTTTCGGGGCGAAAGACGATAATTAGCAGCGACTTTGCCCAGGGGCGTGCGCCAAATGGATCGATTAGCGTCGCCAGCCGCCCGTCAACATAGCTCAACGCGCCGCCATTGCCCTGCTTAAGCCAGTGGTCATAGTGGCGGCGCAAATCATCAGAGGAAATCTCTTCGGGGCACAGCACCGCCCATTTCAGTACCCCCGCCTCGCGACAGATGCACTCAAGGTTCATCATGCGTGGCTTTTTTCGCTCGTTTCCAGGCGGCGACCAGCTCCTCGATAGGGGCGACCTTCATATCTGCGCCACGCTCGGCAAAATCCTGCTCCACGCTGCGGAAACGTGCCATGTACTTGCGGACAGCCGCCTGCATGACCTCTTCGCTCTGGAAGCCCTTCTGGTGGCAGAGGACCACCAACGCAAAGAAAAGGTCGCCAATCTCCTCGGCCAGCGCATTGTCATCGCCCTTTTGCAACGCATCGTGCACCTCGGCCAGCTCCTCATCGACCTTGCCGATGGTGCCGTCAATCGACGGCCACTTGAAGCCAGCTCTGGAAGAGCGTGCAACCGCCTTCTGTGCCCGCTGGAGGCCAGGAATATGGCGTGGGATGCCGTCCATCGCGGACTTGCGTTCCGAATAGCCCGCCTCCGTATGCTTGATGCGCTCCCACTGGCTGCGCAAAGCGTCCTCGCTCTTGTCCTTGACAACATTTTCACCGAAGACGTGGGGATGGCGGCGAATCATCTTGTCCGCCTCGGAGCGTGCCACATCCTGTATGTCGAAGCGCCCTTCGTCCTTGGCAATCTGGGCGTTCAGGACTATTTGGAGAAGCAGGTCGCCCAGCTCGTCCATGACGGCGTGGTCATCCCCTTCCTCCAGCGCATCCAGATACTCGCCAGCTTCCTCCACGAGGTAGTGGCGGATGCTCATGTTCGTCTGCACAGAGTCCCATGGGCAGCCGTCCGTTGGAGAACGCAGCCGCGCCACCACGTCAATCAGTCGTTTCAGTTCATCC
>JAFTAC010000634.1 GCA_017458805.1 Victivallales bacterium
AGCATCCCAAGGCCAGCCAGCGCGAAGTTGAAGATGCCCGGGAGTTCCATCGGAATGATGGTGGACTTGATGTCCCTGATCTCGCTAGTGCTGCCTCGAAACCGCTGCTCGAACGGAATGATAATGAGGCGGTCCCAGATGCCCTCTGATTTATCAAAGAAAACAGGGAGGGAGTTGCAGCCGAAGACAAAGCGGGCCGTGCATTTGGCGAAGGTGATGTCCTTGCCCTTCTTCTCGATGACCAGCATCCCGCCCGACACGGCGTCCTTGAAGTCACCCTCTATGGAGCGCAGTTTGCCCTGTGGATCCTCGGTTGGCATTTCGCCGACGATGTTCACCAAGCATTCGGCCAACTTCCACAGCGAGAACTTATCCTCGAACTTCAGGAGCGGCAGGCGGCAGACGTTGCGGTCGCAGACCAGGGCCCGCATAATATCCAGGTAGGTGGACTTGCCCGTGCCGCCCTCGCCCGTGCAGAAGAACGACACGTTGTAGGAGGTGTCCGGCACCAGCATCAGGCCCAGCATCATCTGGACGACCGCCTGGATATCGGGACTGGGCTGGGTGGATCTGAGCCATGCGAGGAAGCGCGGGCATTCCGCCTCGGGGTCGTAGGGGTATTCCATCGCGAACGTGGATAGCAGGTCGGGTGTCAGGGGCATCGTGAATTCCCGCGCCTCCTCGCGCCCAACCTTGCGATTCTGGGTTGCGGCCTGGAAGTGGCGCGCTGCGGCGGTCTCGATGTCCACCAGGCAGTTGGACATCGCGTGCCATCCTGTTGCCATTTGGCCCGATGACAGCCACATGGGCATCTCCGCGACCGAAGATATGCCGCAGTTGCTGGTGGAGCGCAGCCCCAGAAGCAGGGAGCGCAGGGCATTGGAGGAGGGCTGTACGTGGTAGGCGTCGCCCACCATGGGATCCAGGAGGAAGGACATTGCCTCGTTCTCCATATCCGAATCGGGCATCTGTTTATAGCACATACCATCATAGGCATACCAGGAATTGCGCCAGTAGCGCAGCGTCAGCAGATCTCCCGCGCTGGTGGTCCAGCGGGTGCGCCGAAATGCCCTGATCAGGCCGACGTAGTCCGTTGCCGGACGCCCAACCTTGCCGCCGGCGGAGGCGTTTGCCTGCCTTTGCGTCTTTGTGGCATTCTTCTGGATTTCCTGCTGTTTCTCCTCAAGTTCCTTCCACTCGGCGGGACGCAGAAAGTGGGATGCGTCCTGGGCGGTCAGGACGGCGCGATGCACGAACTGGTAGAACTCCCGGTCCTGTTCCTCACGCGGCTTGGATGTGGTGTGCATCTTCACCCATGCGTCCGACGGATCCTTGTACCCAGCCAGGCTGAAAAACTTTATCTTCGGCAGGAGGGAAGAGGGGGTGCGCCTTTCATCAAGGCCAGCCAGGCGGGTATAGAGGGTATGGCCGCCCGTGTCTTTTTCGATGTGGACATAGATGGTGTCGTAGAACCTGAGTTGCGGGTCGTCCCTGACGGGCTTGTAGTTGTTGGACCCTGGCAGGCCGAGGGCGTTGAAGCGGCAGCGCTGTCCGTCCGCGTCGATGTAGTCTACGCTCCAGAGGGAGTGGCAGTCGCTCTCGCCCTCCACGAGGATGACCTCCCTGCTGGAGGCGTCCTGCCTCCAGAGGCCGTAGAGGCAGAGGCGGGAGTCCCGCTCCCAGAGGAAGCGGGATGGCTCGGAGCCCCGCTCCTTCTGCATCCTCATGCGCCAGCGTATTCCGCATGGTTCCATGGCGTTCTTGCTGTCCCAGTAGGGCATTCTGACACCCTGGCTTTTCCTGCCCTTGGAGGAGACGCGCTCGCCATCGGTCACGCCGAAACTCTCCAGTTTCTTCGGGTCCAGGCATTTCGCCTGGGCATACTGAGCCAGCGTGCAGCCATACGCGAAGTTGGCCGCATGGTACTGGCGGCCCGGCTCCAGAAAGAGGTCCTTCATTTCAAGATGCACGGCGGAAAGTACCGTTTCCGTGGCACAGCCCGCCTGGCAATGGACAAGTACCTTGCCCTGCTTTACGGAGATGCACAGGGAGGCGTTGGTGTCGTCGTGGGCGGGGCACTGCGCCTTCCAGGCGTCTGTTCCAGAATGCTGCACGCCGTGGAACCGCCCAAGTATCTCAGTAATATTCATTGTCAATCTCCCCAGCCAGTTCATTCAGCAACTTCTGTTCGCGGACCGACCTCCGGCCGTAGTCCGCCACCACGTGGAGCGTGATGGCGTTGAGGTAGGTGTTCCAGGAGGTGGCGCGGTCCTTCGGCTGTCTGCGCCACGATGACACGTGGGACATGGCGCGGATGGTCGCGTCTTGCGCCACATCCTCAACGTCCGCCGGGGCGAGGCGTCCGTTCTTGACGCACCATTTGGCGACCTTCAGAGCCTCGGACCTGGTATGCGCGGCCAGGCGCTCGCGCTCGGCGTCGGTGGCAAGTCCGAGGAGGCACTTCGTCGCAATCAGGGATGCCGCGCTGGCTTCCATAGGAGGCTCCTGCTGTTACCAGACGTTTGCAATGATGCTTTCTTCCTGGTAGATGAACGTCTCCGCATTTGCTTCAACCAGGTTTTCCGCATCGAGCCGGAGATTGCCGTAATCTGAGGAATCCGCATTCTCCTCAATGACGTATGCTCCACGGCACACTCCGGCCGAATCAAAGTAGCGAACATCATAGCCATTTAGAAGGAGTTTCTCTATGCTGCGGGGATGCAGCATACCATTCCTCATCACCACAAGTTCGCCGATTCCCGCCATAGCATCCATCAATTTCTCCTCCTGCCCAGACGGAAGCAAGACAATCCGCGAACCAGAGTTAGAGACCACTCTGACGCTGCGCTCCCAGTTGGGCACGGAGCCTTGCTGGCAAGGGAAGACCGCTTTGCATTTCAGTCTATAGGCCGCATTCGTAATGGCACGGACCTTCGGCGAAGAAATCCCCACGTCATCCTGCTCGTCATCTGCCTCGGACGCATCCTGGCTGGCCGACGGGAAGTCGAACTCCAGCTGCTCCAGGTCCACGACCTCCTCGGGGAAGTCGTCGTCGCAGAACTTCATCGTGCGCTTATAGGAGAGTTTATCCACCTGCACCTTGGCCTGGGTCCTGCCATGGTACAGGACATTGACCACGATCGCCACCGACATAGGCTCGCATTTATCAGGGTCCAGGCGCCTCCTCTCCTCCGCCTCCATCAGGATATTGCAGGCATTGCGCTCCCAGGCGTACTGCAGGGCGCGGCTGCCCGCCGCGCGGAACTTCTCGACAAACTCGTTGTGCTTTTCATCCACTAGATTTTCCATCGCTGTTCTCCTTACTGGTCAATCGGTTCGTAAATCAGTTCGTCCATTGTGTCAAGAATCTCCTGGCGGGGAATGTCCTGGAAGCTTGCGGCCATAGCGCGCAGGTCCTTCTCGGAGACGCCGTGCTGGTTGCGGCGAATCGCGGTCTCCAGGTCAATCTCCAGGGTGTAGATTTTCGCAGCCCTCTCGCAGTATGCGCTTTCGACTGCGTTGATGTCGGCGATGGTCGGGCAAACGTCGGCGAACACCACGTCCGGACGAAGCCCATTGTTCCCGATCTGATAGAGCAGGCGCATCGCCAGTGCCATCGCCTGCCTATAGCGGTCCTCCGTATAGACGTAGGCTCCGTCCTGATGGCAGAACATATCCGGCTCGATGTGGATGCAGCCCAGTTTCTTCGCGAATTCCCTCGCGAAAGTCGATTTGCCCGCGCCTGGCAGGCCACGCACGATGTACAGGCTCATTGGTACCTCCTTGGTTGTGAGATGAGATGAAAGGAAAAGTCTCCTGCTGGCAAACTTACGGGCATCGGCAGGTGGCGATGTTATGATGTCGGCGAGGCGCTAACATCGCCAGCACGGAGTCCCCGTAGCCACCGCTGCGCCCAGTTTTCTCTCCAGCCTGCCGTAGCGCAGCGGCGCTGCAACTTGCCTAACGGTTGATGGGAACACGGCAGGTGGTTGGGTCGATTATGCTTCTGTCTGCTCTCTTGCCATGTCCGCCATACTCAGAATACACAGGATGACGGACACTCCGCCTATACGCACGATGATATCTTCCAGCCCACGGTTGCACTTCGCAAGCGCCCCGTAAACCAGAAGGTCGCTGTTTTCGCGGGAGAGATTGTCAATGTCCCCCCGCAACTTCCTGGCGTCTTCCTCCCAGGTCTTCAACATCCCCTGCACCCTGTCCCTCAATAGAACCAAACGCCCATCCATCATCTTCTTGCCTCCTGTTGATTCTCAAGCCAATTGACGATTGAACTCCCAAGGCACGCGATGGCGTAGAGGACGCCACCGACCGCCAGGGTGATTCCACAAATGCCGACGAGCGTCAGCACACATCCAATCGACTAGTCCGTGTGTTCCGTGTGTGCAGGTGATTGTGTTCATCGGCGAGTTCACGCTTTTGGCTGCGACGTTGTTTTTCGTGTGCGCCATATCGATGATGAAACCTTCCACAAGCCCATATCTATTTGAGCAGTCGCAAGTCGGCAATGTTTCCTCCTCCGAACTTATTCTTCTTTCACTTTTCTCACCGCCGTGATAGTGCGTCAGTAAAGGCTCGACTAGGCCGACGTGTCCACCACCAGCGGAAAGCGTAGGCAAAGGCTGGGACACTGGCCTTGCCGTGCACTTCATTTGTACGTCGCTGGTGCCGCGAAGAACGACCAGGAACGGTTCGGCCCACTTTCCCCAATATTTCCGGATGCCGTTTTCAATTCTTCGAAGCGTGTTTTCTGCCAGAGGATGTTTGCGCTTGAAAATCGATTCGCCTTTGATTGACCAGTCGATGATTTCCTTTGCAGGTATCCATCGGTTGTGGATGAACAAATCTGGTGTCCGCGAATGTGTCTGTTCAGGCCAGATTATCCTTTCACCAGTTCCCAGCCTGACAGCCTGGACTATGAGGCGCTCCCTGCACGTAGCCGCTCCATAGTCTGCGGCGTTCATGATGCGCCAGTCAACCTTGTATCCGCTTCGTTTGACAGATTCAATCCAGTCTCGGAACAGAACGCCTTTCCGTCTTGGATCAGGCTGTCCAGCCTTGTAGAGTTTCCCGTCAATCACCGTATCGACTGCAAGCAACGGCCCCCAGTCCAGAAAGTCCGGGACATTCTCGACATACATCCTCCTGACGATGAGTTTCCTTATCCACGACAAAAGCATCTCCGGCTGGCAGCGCGACTGGTTGGCGCGTGGCTTCCCTCCCTTCGCCCGGCTGTGGTTCGTGCATTCAGGCGAGGCCCACAGGAAATCAAGCCGCCCGCTTGGTATTACATCAGTCGGATCTATTGAGTTTACCGACGCGCAAAGCCATTGACCATCGTGATTTCTTTTGTTTGTGTCAATGGCGATTTGCCAATGATTGATGCCGACAAGCGTGTAATTCGCGCCTGCCTTCCGGAACGCCTCTATCATTCCCGTGGAG
>JAFTAC010000635.1 GCA_017458805.1 Victivallales bacterium
ACGTGGGCAACTGATTGGCTGCGGGGCTACATCCATCTCGTCGCCATCAAAAACGAGTCCACTTCCATCGGCTATACCTTCATTAGCTCCCAAAACATTTGCATTTTCAGCAACATCAGCAGATGTCACGACATTTGCATCATTCCCTTGGCCTTGCATTTCAACTAAATTGGGCCGCTGTTTATCCTCTGGAGCAACCTGGAAATCCAGCGCCAACTCAAGCGAAGGCGGTTCAAAGGCAACATCCGCTCGCACAGGAAGGCGTGGCGTATGGGCACGTGGCCTTTCCATGGCTAAACGAGGTTTCGGCAGTTCTTGTTTTGGAGGAGCGACTTCCGTCGCCTTTTTCACAATATGTTCAACTGGCGAGGCTATTAGCTGTCGTGGCAGTTCAATCGTGTTCACTGGACGGTACACAACCTGCTCCACTGGTTTGTCTGAAACAGCATCCAACGTTGGCAACAAAAATAAAGTAATGAAAGTCAAAAACAAGGCAGCCAGCCCAATCGCAAACAACGCCATTCTAGAGAGGCCACTGCTGGATGGTGTACCTGATAAGCTCATGGCTTCCCCTTATTGGCGGCGATGTTGACTTCGACAGCACCGCCCAAGCGGCACAAGTCAATGATATGAACCAGTGTTCCTGTGGGCACTTCTTCATCCGCTACGATGACGACAGGCAATACGCCACCCTGCACGCTCTTCACAATGGAAGGCAACTGAGACGGCGAAACCTCGCGTCCACCGTAGTGGACGCTTCCATCCCTGGCAAGCGTAATCAGAAGATTGTCCTGCGCAACGCTATCCGCCGTTGCAGCACGAGGCTTGTCCACCTTAATGCCGCTTTCCTGCACAAAAACCGCAGTGACCATAAAAAAGATGAGAAGCAGGAAGGTCATGTCGATAAGGGGCGACATGTTGATTTCCGCCCTTGTCTCAAGTGCCTCCTCGTTGCCGTCAAAGTACTTCATTGAAGGTTCCCCGCCATTGGATTCACCTTGTCAATGGCACGGCGGAGATGCCCCAGATGCGCCAGTGCGAACACACCAGGCAGTGCTGCAACCAGCCCTGCCTGCGTAGTGTATAGGGCGATGTGGATGCCGTCCGCCAGTTTCGCAGTCATCTCAACGTTTCCCTGGACAAGTGCATGAAAGGTCTCGATCATACCCAAAACCGTACCAAGAAGCCCCAACAAAGGTGCAACGGCCACCAGCACCCGCAGACAATCAAGAAGGGAAGCAATCTCCTCCTGTTCCATAGGTGAAGGCTCTGCCTGAAGTCGTAAATGGCGCAGGCGCACATACCCTCTGAAATAGATCATCCAGATGGCAAACGCCACGATGGCGATCGGAACCATCAAAGGCCCGCCAGCCCAAAACGTTGTGACTACCTGCTGAAAAACGGAAGCGACCATCGTCACCTCCCGCAGCTCTTTGCCAGCCGAAGGAGACAAAGAGCCGTCTGCTTGTGGATGGCTGCACTACGGCGCCCCCGACGCACGCACCAGGCGTGAATAAGCAGTGCAGGGATGGCGACCATCAGCCCCGCTTCCGTCGTGACAAGCGCTTCGGAGATGCCGCTCGACAGCAGCCTCGCATCCCCAGTCCCGAACATGGTAATCAGGCGGAAGGTATGAATCATGCCAGTCACCGTGCCCAGAAGCCCCAGCAGCGGCGCGGCGGCTGCGCTGACAGAGAGTACGCCAAGCCAGCGTTCAAGGGGGGCTTGCACCGCAAGAGAGGCCTCATACAGGCGCGCTTCAAGATGCTCCTCATCCATCTCCCTGTTCTGAAACGCAGACATGGCAAGTGGACGAATCGAGCGGTGCAATCCCTCCGCAATCACCTGCGCTTCCTGCTCCTTTCCCGCAAGTGCCGCCTCGACAATGCGCTCCACACCCTCCAAAGGCGCGCCCGAAGGAGTGTTCGAAAGTAGCTGGACTATCTTGGCAATGCCAATGACAAGAGAGATAAACCCCAGCAGTGCAATCGGTATCATAATCGGACCGCCCTTGGCAAGATGCTGTAGAAACGAGCTCTCCGAAGAGCGAAGCTCCAGTGCCTTCCCCATCGTGATATCGGTGGGAGGCAAAGCCTGCTCCCCCTTGAACAACTTTTCAAGTTCCTGCTGTTCGCGACGGTTGAGGTGCGTCATCACGACTGGCAAGCCTCTATTTGGCTTCAAAACAGCTGGACCGCAGCATGCTCCATCATCGGATTGGAAAAACAAAGCAGGACCGAAGACCGCGAAGCGTCCCGAATGCACAAAGCCCTTTTCATCCACGGCCTCCCCATTCTTCAAATACGGTTTGCCTGCCGTGGCAAAGCCATTTTCCAAAAGTGGCAGAAGCCCTTCCAGCGTGGGCTTGGCTTTGTCGTCATTCCATGACTTGGCTGTCAACACAGGCTCTCCTGTGTCAAAATCCTTAACTAGACTCTCCGCGCGTTGCAGAACCTCCTTCCACTTCTTGAGTTCCTGCTCGGCTGCCGAAATCCGTTCCTCCAGTTCTTTAGCCGAAGAAGTCTCTTTTGTGTGTTTTGCGGTCGCCTCTCTGCTCTTCTGCTTGACATCTTGAATCTCAAGGAGAAGATTGCTCTTCTCTTGCTGTCTTTGCTGAAGGGTCTGGTTCAGATTTTGCCGTGCGGTCTGAATCTCACTTGCCAGGCGCGTTTCAACATCGCTATCCGTGGCAAGCGCAAGCAGTGCCAAACAGAAAATGATGGAAAGAAGACGCCTCATTTGTCCTCCTCCAGGGAAATCTTCATCGGCAAGGGAACCAATTCGGCGGAAGCCCGCCCTGATGCCACGTCAAGAGCCCTTGAAATAGGCTTTGTCAAAGTGGCATCAAACGTCCAACCGCGCCCAATTGGCTGTCCATAGGCAGCCTCAGAACCATCTTTCGGAAGAGCGTAAGCAGAAGCCAATCCCAGGTAAAGCACATCATATTCGCGAAGATTTCCCTTTTCTGCTGGAGGATATGCCGTCGCAAGTGTGACCTTTCCCGCAAAATCACAAATGACCGCATGAGCGGAAAGCAGAGCGGCTAGCCTGTCGGGCACATCCTCCAGGCTGTCGCACGGGTCCTTCAGCTTTTGCCATATAGGGGCCAGCTTTTCTGCCAACGGTTGTGGAAAGCTGATGTATTGCTTCAAGAACGCCTTTTCAGCCGCACGAAGCTGCGGAATCACTCCCTCCAACCTCGCCTTGAGCTGTGCCGTCTCCTTTTCAATCGCCTCCAGGCTGGCGCGTTTGCCAGCCGTCTCCTTTTCCAATGCAGACAGGCTTATCAGAACATCAGCCAACTGCGCCTTTGCGGCGGCCAGCTCACCCTCCAGAGCCAGGCGTTGCTCCTCCCACTGGGCTTTCGCATCCACCTCCGCCTGACGAATGGTGTTCAGCTCACCGCAAAGCCGCACGCACGTTTCCACATCCGCGCCAACGCAGATGGCGCAGAAGGCAAGCAGAAACAGTGGGAATAAGCACTTCATTGAAGCAATCGCAAATGAATAGTGTCATTTTGCAAGGTATGCACTGATGCCAGCGGCGGCCCGCCGTCCTTCGCCCATGGCGAGGATGACCGTCGCTGCGCCGAGAACAATGTCTCCACCAGCAAAGACGCCAGGGATTGAGGTCACGTTCGTCTCTGGGTTGACGACGATGTTTCCACGCCTGTCGATTTCAAGGCCATCGGTCGTGGCGGGTATCAGCGGATTGGAGGCGTTGCCGACAGCGACAACGACCGTATCG
>JAFTAC010000636.1 GCA_017458805.1 Victivallales bacterium
ACTTTGGCGACCGCGTCGACTGGTCGTGCAACCCCCTGAACTCTGGCGAGACCAAGACCGTCGAATGGAACGCGCAGCTCAATCGCCACTTCCACTTCAGCCATCTCTACAATGCCTACTGGGAGACGGGCGAGGAGAAGTACGCACAGGAACTCGCCTGGGAGATGAACTGCTGGATTGAGGACAACCCCGTCCTTCTCGACAGAAGCGGCAACGGCCCATACCACCACGCCTGGGAGACCCTCAATACAGGCATCCGCCTCCACGCCTCCTGGCCAGACGCACTCTACAAGTGCATCGAATCACCCGCTTTCACCGATGACATCCTCTGCAACATCGTGAAGTCCAGCATCGAGCAGGCAAAGCATCTCATCCGCTGGCCCTCCACTGGCAACTGGCGCACGGCGGAAGCGTGGGGCATCTACGTCACAGGCCTCATCTACCCCTTCTGCAAGGATGCGGCCGAATGGCGGCAGCACGGCATCAATGCACTCTACTACCAGCTCCAGAACGAGGTTTATCCTGACGGCATCCAATATGAGCAGGCACTCGGCTACTCCACATGGGTCTTCTCCGAATTCCTTGCCCTCTACAACGCTGCCGAAATGAACGGACGCACCGACGAACTGCCTGACGACTACATGAAGCGCGTCGAGAAGATGTTCAACTACCTGATGGCCGACTCCATCCAAGGTCCCCTGGCTGCGTTTGGTCTGAACGATTCGGGCAATGCGAGCATCCGCGACCGCCTGCTCCAAGGCTATCGCCTCTACCCGCAGCGCAACGACTTCCTCTATGCTGCAACCCACGGTGAATGCGGGGAGCCACCTGCACAGGACTCATACGGCATGAAGTGGGTGGGCCACTACCTGATGCGCTCAGGCTGGTCCCCACGCTCCAACGTCCTCCATATAGATTCAGGTCGCCTAGGGCGAGCGCACATCCATGAGGACAAGCTGGGCATCTGCCTTGCAGCCTTTGGACGCCTTCTCCTCCCCGATGGCGGCGTCACCATGTACGACAACTCCCGCTGGCGCGCCTATACGCTGACAACCCGCTCCCACAACACCGTCCTCGTCGATGGCATGGACCACCTCTCCAGGCGCAGTCTTGAGGACATCCTGTGGCCACGCCCATGGGAGGGCGACGGACCGCAGGGGGACGACACCCTCTGGCACAGCACGCCTGGCATGGACTACTGCCAGGGCTGGTTCCGCGAACGCTGGATTGACTACTATGACGCTCTCAACATGCCCAGAGGCCCCAACACCAAAATCCTCGAAGGCGTGACTCACCGCCGTGCTGTCCAGTTCGTCAAGCCCGACCTCTGGATAGTGCTTGACACCCTGAACGCGGAGGACGACGCAACCCATGTCGCAGAAGTTCTCTACCACATCAACTCCGATTCCGCAACCGCTGACAACTTGACTGCAACGACCCCCACAGCCAACGAGGCGGGCCTCTTCCTGGCGGCACGCCCCGACGACGGCTGCTCGCTGGAGATTGTCACTGCAAAGAAGGAGTGCCCGCCACAGGGCTGGTCAGCCTCTGTAAAGCGCACTCGCATCGAGGGCATCCCCGTCTCCCCCGCCCCCACCGCCATCTTCCGCAAGGAGTGGAAAAAGCGGGGCGACGTGGTCACCGCCATCTTCCCATCCGCTTCTGGCACGCCACGCAAGGTTACAGTCGATACTCTGGAAGTGCCGCAGGAGTTCGGCGCGACTGTCCAAGCAGCCACCTTCCAGACTGAAGAGATGACAAAACCTTTCGCATGGCTACATAGCGACGAGCCAGGCAAAAAGGTCGCCCTAAAAGAGCTTGCCACC
>JAFTAC010000637.1 GCA_017458805.1 Victivallales bacterium
GATGACGTCCGTGCGGTCGTTCTTCATCTCCAGAAGACGCTTCTCAAGATGCTCTGGATTGCTGAACTCGTCGAATGTGCCCGAGTTGCCAGGCCCCAGCGACGAGACCATCTTGCCCCAGCGCCAGTCCTCCTCGGGATTGTCGAACTCTGCGTGGCTCTGCGGATATTCCATTTTTTTCAAGGGGGCCGCCATCTCCTGGCCAGGCACAGGCCTCTCGTAGCTCTCGATCTTCACGGAAAACCTTGGTGCTGGCTTGAAGTTCTCGCTGCGAAGCATGACGGAGGGGTGCGGTCCCTTTTCGCTGACCCAGAAGCCGCGGCGGAAGGAGTAGTCCTCATAGCTTGTCTGGAGCAGCTGGTCGCCGATGGTGGAGACACACCACTGCGGCCCGTCGAAGCCAATCTCCGCCACACCATCCTCTATCCATGCGCAGAAGGTGACGGTCTGCACGCTGTTCGGCTTCAGTTCAGGAGCCGTCGCAGCCTTCACGCCGTTGCAGGTGATGTCAAAGGCGGGCACGGGGCTTTTCCCCGAAGCAGAAGCAACGGTGACGATATGCAGCCCCTTTCGCATCCCCGACATCGCAAACACCTTCTTGCCGCTGCCGAACATGGCAGAGTAGAGGGAGCCGCTCGGTGCATAGTTGACAGCCTTCAGCCCTGTCGCATCCCGCCAGCCAAACATCGCCTTTTCGTTGAAAAGCGCATCGTGGGCAGCCGTGAAATCCTTGCCAAAGGTTTGGGCGCCAAAGACATAGTTGCGCTCCGCCTCCAGGACAGAGAAGTAACGGAAGGCGCGATGAGAGTGGCGTTTGTCAAAGTCCTTTGCCGTTCCCTTGTACAGCACCAGCTTGCCGTTGATACTGCCACCAAAAAAACGCGGTTTGTAAATCAGCTTGAGAATAATCTTGTCTCCTTCGCGCTTGACCTCCCACTGGCCAACGACCCCCGTGGGGCCGTAGTCACCATGCGAGTTGACGCCCTTCGGGTCGCAGTCGATGCACAAATCGCCATTCTGCCCAGAGAGGAACAGGCAACGCACCTTTTCGTTGAAAAGTTCTCCGACCTCCTTCGGCTTCAGCGCACCGCTGGTCTGCGTCAGCTTGGAGGCGCGTCCCTTCAGCGCGGTGTAGGCAGCACCGTCAAAGGTCGCGTATGGCAATTCAATCTGATAATTTACCCCCTCCTCGGGAACGTTCTCCGCATAGCAAGGGCAGTGCGTCTGCACGTTGATCTCAATCTCGCTGCCATCCTTCTTGATGGCGATTTCGCGGCGGAACGGGAAACCATCCTTTTCACCGAAAACGTTGAAGACCCTCGCATCCGCCGTCTCCTCCTCGCGCGTCTGCTGCCCTGGAAAGCCCCCATCAGGAAACAGGCTATGACGCTCGCCAGAGACAATTACCTTGCCCCCCTGCTCCACTTTCAAGTTCCCGCCATCCAGCAGCTTGAACTCCTGCGCCATCACCATACACACACTCGCCAACAGCAAAACTATGCCAAATCTTTTCATTGTCGTCACCTAAAAACTATGATTACCACCCGACTTTCTTCACAACAAATAAA
>JAFTAC010000068.1 GCA_017458805.1 Victivallales bacterium
TCCCCCGTCGCGAAAGCGACGGGCACAGAACAGGTGGCGACGGGCACAGAACAGGTGGCGACGGGCACAGAACAGGTGGCGACGGGCACAGAACAGGTGGCGACGGGCACAGAACAGGTGGCGACGGGCACTTTGTCATGTGCAGCGAGCGCAAGCTCGGCGATAATTAGCAACAATGCCAGTGCAGTCTTCATGCTTCCTCCTCCAGCTTCATTTTCTTCAGAGTCTGGTAGTCGGTCTTGCCTGAGCCAAGCAGCGGTATCTCCTTGAGCTTCACTACGCGCTTGATGTAGTGGATGGGGGACATCCCCGCCTCGCGTATCTGGGTGTTGACGGTGTTCTTGTCCAGGTCCAGCACGGTGAAGAGGATGATTTCGGGCATGGCGTCGGTGCCCTGCGCCTCCACGGCGAGCGGCAGGGGGATTTCCTCGGTGCGGTACTTGTCCATCAGCACCTCTTCGACGGCTGGGAGGGAAACCATCTCGCCGCCGACCTTGACGAAGCGCTTGAGGCGTCCCTTGAAGAAGATGATGCCCTGGTCGTTGGCCTGCACCAAATCACCCGTCCTGTACCACTCCTTGCCGTTGATGGTGACAAATGGCGAGGGGCCATCATAGTTCAAGTACCCCTCGAAGACGCTTTCGCCGCGCACGTAGAGCATGCCCGTGTTGCCAGGCGGAAGCGGCTTGTTCTCCTTGTCGCAGATGATCCACTCCAGGCAGTCGAGCATCAGGCCTGCGGAGCCAGGGATGGCGATGGCGGGGCGGTTCAGGGCCACGATAGGCGAGCACTCCGTGATGCCGTACCCCTCCAGGAATTTGGCGTTGGGGCACATTTCGAAGAACATCTTGAAGGTCGCGTCGGGGCACTTCTCCGCACCCGTGATGAGGATGCGGACAGACTGCAGCTGCGCAGGCGTCGCGTTTTTCATTATATAGGAGGCGAAAGTGGGTGTGCCCACAATCATCGTGACGTGGTAGGCGGCGATCAGGCGCGCCAGCATGTTGCCCTCGGTGGGATTTGTGTGGTAGGCGACGCGCAGGTTCGCGCAGGCGGGCATCAGGAAGTCGATGAGCAGGCCGAAGGAGTGGAAGGGAGGCAGCATCCCGATCATGCAGTCGTCGGCGCGAAGGCCAAGCGCGTCCATGGCGGACCGTATGTCCGTGATGACATTCCTGTGGGTGAGGGGCACGGTCTTCGGCATGGACTCGCTTCCGCTCGTGAAGAGAATCGCCGCGTACTTGGGCACGGGGGCGTTCCGCAGGCTGCTCCAACAGAGGCGGCTCTTGACCAAGCATGCCAGCTTGTGGAACAGCGAGATTTCCTTCTTCAAATCCTCCAGATAGACGAACAGGTCGCGTGCGACGGAGAAGTCGGTGCCGCGCCCCTCCAGGCGTTCGATGACCACCTTCGACGTCAGGATGTGCTTGATGCCAGAGTTGCGGATGCAGTTCTCCATGTTGCGCGGACCAACCGTCCAGTTGATCATCACAGGAATCTTTCCCGCGAAGAGGATGGACATATAGACGACGAAGGCGGGGGCGCAGGAGGGCATGAGCAGGCCGATGCGGTCGCCTGGGAGCTTGGCGATGACGTCCTTCAGCACCATCGTGGCCAGCACCATCTTGCGGTTGGTAATCACGCCTGTTGTCTGATCCGCCACCAGCACGAAGTTCGGGTCGCGCTTCGCCAGCTCCAGAAACGCGCCTGTCACCGTCTGGGCGTCTTCGGGGATGGCCAGGGGGGTGGGGTTCTCCTTGACGAACCATTCAGGCGGGATGGGGCGGAGCGGCTCGGAGCTGGCACTCTCACCGATGGCAGCCATTAGGACGTTCGCGACCGTCTGCAGGGTTTCGACATTGTTGACCTGGTGGCCGAAGGTTTCCTGAAGCCATCCCTGCAAATCGGCCACCGCCAGGCTGTCCAGGCCCAGGTCAGTGCCGAGGGTGTAGCTTTCCTGGAGGGTACGCTTGGGCGTCATTTCATGCAGCTTGGCATAGACGGTCTTGCGGACGCTTTCAGGCACCTCGCTCGTATCGACTGCGTTGTTGATGACATCGGGCTCTGGCACGATGCGCGCACCGCCCTTTTCCCACCAGTAGTAGGGCACATACGTGTTGCTGCAGATGTTGTCGTTGTAGAAGGCCTCCAGGTAGCGGTTCATCTCCTCCTTGTTGCCATGCCGTGGGAAATCGGCGGGCAGCTCGACGAATTCGATGCTCACGTCGCGCTTCGGCACGAAGAAGATGAAATTCAGAAGCAGGTGCTTGATGTGGCTTTTCAGCACCTTGACAAAGGGGTCCTGGTAGCCCTTGGCGCGCCCGAAGGAGCTTCCCCAGAGGCCACGCGTGCGCACTAGCACGATGCGGACATCGGGGTAGAGTTCCAGGATTTTGGCGACGCCGCCGTTGCCCCGCAGTTTCTCGGTTTTGCTGCGGTAGATGCGGCCAGCGGGATACATGATGAGGTTGTCGCCGTTTTTGAGGGCGTCGGCGCAGGCGTCAATCTGGTGAATGACCTTTTCCAGGCCCGCCTTTCCGGCGATGCCCATGTCTGGCAGTGGGAGGATGCGCAGGCTCTTCTCGAAGTAGCGCAGAAAGGGATTCTGGCGAATCTGCTTTTCATCCACCAGGGCGCGCGGATGGAACTTCAGATACAGCACACGGCTTAGGATAACGGGGTCGATGAGGGCAGGGTGGTTGGGCAGGAA
>JAFTAC010000638.1 GCA_017458805.1 Victivallales bacterium
GATAGTTTTTCTTCCAGGACTTAATCTTTTGTCCAAAGAATTGGGTACACTTCAATGAGGCAAGGGTAATAACCTACAAACAATCACAAAGGTATAAAAGTAGGCAATCTGAACTCTAGCAATGATTGACCTTGCCTTCACAACACGGAACCCTATGGCGGTGATGATCGCGATGGGCATTCAAGCCGGAGGCGTTTGCCGCGCTTCCTGCATGGAATGCTGTTGAAGGCTGGCGAGGAAAACTGGTTGCCGTCTGCGACTACGAGGCATCGTACACCGCCCCAAATCCTCCCGTCTGGAACGAGGGCTACCCCGTCTGGTGGCACTTGTCCAACGTGCGACTGCTGGACGAGCCGATTCCATGCAGGGGCAATGTCGGGATGTGGCGGCTGCCGGAGGAACTGCAAAAGTATGTCAACAACCTTTATTTCCAAGGAGACGAAAGCAGATGAGAATACTCGTGCTGAACGGAAGTCCACGTCCAAATGGATGCACCAGCCGGATGGTGGAGGCATTTAGGGAAGGCGCCGAGGCGGCTGGCAACCAGGTGGACGTGGTGGAAGTCTGCCGCAGAAACATCCACGGATGCCTTGCATGCGAGCACTGCCACGGTAAAGGAGGCGGCGAGTGTGCGCAGAAGGACGACATGGGGGAGATATATGCCCTGCTGAAGGAGGCGGAGATGCTGGTCATCGCCTCGCCCATCTACTACCACGGCATCTCCGGACAGCTCAAGTGCGCCATAGACCGCTTCTATGCAGTCGCCTATCCCAGCAAGCCTGAAAGGCTGCGCAAGGTGGCGATGTTCCTTAGCTCGGGCGACCCTGACATGTACGATGGCGCCCTGTTCTCCTTCAAAGGGGACTTTCTGGACTACCTCGGCCTTGAGGACATGGGCGTGTTCACGGTGCATGGCGGCGATGTCAAGGTGCGCCTTGGCGAGCTTCGCGAGTTCGGCGGGAGGCTTTCCTGAGATGGATGCTTTTTGCCCATTAAGACACACGCTGCCGCTTCTGGCTTCCCTTCTGCTGTTTTGTTCCTGCTCAAGGCAGGCTGCGGACGGGAGGAATGCCGCAGCTGAGGAAAACAAAGTTACAAGAACGGAGAACGCCATGCATAATGAAAAGCAAACGATGAGACTTGCAGTCGGCAAAGCCGTCTTCACGGTGACGCTTGAGGACAACGAGACGGCGCGGGAGCTGTCGGCGAGGCTTCCGCTGCGTCTGGACATGACGGAGCTGAACGGCAATATATCTCCCCTTTGACGAGCATCGGCTTCACGACATGCTTGCCCGCATAGGTCTTTTCACGGAATAAAGGACTGTGCTCCCCGCCTATGCCCGACCGCACGTACATAGCCATAGACCTCAAGTCGTTCTACATGCCTCGGTGGAGTGCGCTTCCTGCGCAAGGTGCAGGAAGCGCTGATTCCCTACGACGTCATCTTGGGATGGCTTCTGGTGTGGCGTCATTTCTGTTCGCGTGCAATGGTCGCCATCCATGTGGGAATTTGAATCTTCTGCGGGCACTTTTTGAGGCAAGCTCCGCAGGCAATGCAGGATTTTGCGCCATGCTGCCCGTTGTCCAGCTCACTCATTTCCTTTTGGAAAAGCGCCTTGTCGCCAGTGGACTTGTAGCGGTTGTAGATGCGAAAGACGGTTGGGATGCCGACGGACGCAGGGCAAGGCAGGCAGTATTCGCAGGCTGTACACGGGACCGTATCCACGGCGTCCTTGCCGAACGCCTCCGCCATCACGAGCCGCTCCTTCTCCGTCAGAGGCTCGAAGGGGGAAAGCGTCTTGATGTTCTCCTCCATGTGCTCTATCTTTGTCATGCCAGAAAGCATGAGCAGGACGTTTGGAAGCGAGCCGACAAAGCGGAATGCCCATGAGGCAGGCGTGTCATTTGGGCGCTCTTTGCGCAGAATAGCCTCGGCCTCTGGACGAATGGAGGCCAGGCGCCCGCCCTTCAGAGGTTCCATGATGATGGCAGGAATGCCACGCCTGGTAAGAATCTCATACTGCTCCTTGGAGTGGTATGCTTTCCAGTCGAGGTAATTCAGTTGAATCTGGCAGAAGTCCCACTCCTTCGCGTTCGCGATTTCCCGCAGGACTTCGTATGAATCATGGAAGGAAAAGCCTAGCAGACGGATTTTCCCCGCAGCCTGCTGTTTTTTCAAGAACTCGTAAACATGCAGCTCCTGGCTCCGTTTCCAGAGACGGGCGTTCAGCGCATGCATCAGGTAGAAGTCAAAGTACTCCACCTTGCATTTGCGTAGCTGCTCATTGAAAATGCGCTCCACATCCGCTTCCGTGCGAAGGGCACGGCATGGCATCTTGGAGGCCAAATAGTAGCTATCGCGCGGGTATTTGGAAAGGATTTTGCCTGCGCAGATTTCCGATTGCCCGTCATGGTAGAACCAGGCAGTGTCAAAATAGTTCATTCCTGCACGCATGGCGCGAGCGATGATCTTTTCGGTGGCCTCGTAGTCGATGTCGGCCTTGCCGCCGCGGGTGGGCAGGCGCATCATCCCCATGCCCATCAAGGGAACGGTCAGCCCAGTGTCTTTGTAGGGACGTCTTGCAACCTGGGGACCCTCTCGCAAGGAGCTTTGCTTGTCAACCAGTCCAGGCACGGTAGTTGCGGGGGCCGCGAATGCTTCAAACTTCGCCAGTGGAGCCAAGAGGGCGAGTGTCGCTGCTTTCTTGATGAAATCTCGTCTGTCCATTGTGTTCTCCGTTTTGTTGTTTGGTGGGATGGTACTCAAGCTTGCCAAGTCTGTCTTTCCGTCTTTTCGAACAAAAAGATTTGATTGTTCAGGATTATACAAAAGGTGCAGGAACAAAGGGGGCAAACTCCTGTGGGGACGCGCCACAGGAGTTTTGCAACAGCCTCAATAATAAAACCGATTGCAGTATTTGGTGGGAAGGTGTTCTGCGTGCAGGTGCGAGATGTCATTCATGGCGAGGACGGTTGGGGCCGTCCAGCCGTCGTCCGTGTTGTTGAACTGGAAGATTGTCACCCCAGTGTGGGTGAAGGAGAAACCTGCCCAGAAAATGTGCGGTGGGATGGAGAGGAGGAAGGGGAACCAGACCATCGAGAAGCCTTCGTGGCAGAATAGGGCCACGCGGTCGTTGTTTGGACGCACGACCTTATAGACGTTGCCAACCCGCTCGTAGCCCTGCCGCGCCAGAAACTCGTCGGAGCACTCCTGGATGCGCTTGTAAGGGGTCTTGAAGTCTCGCCCCTCGAAAACATCGCATTTCTCCCAGTCAAGGTTGCGGTTGCGGTTTTCCTCTGTCAGGAAAAGGGTGTTTTGCTTGTTATAGACCCAGTGCTTGCGTCCATCGGGGAAATCCATGGTGAAATCTCTCCAGGTGTAGGCTTCGCTGGTCCACTCCTCTATTTGGACAGGGAGCTTGAGCAGCTCGGCGGCAGGCTGTGCGGTTTGCTGCGCACGGATGAGGGGTGACGAGTAGATGCGGTCCAGACCGTGGGCGGCCAGCCGTTTTCCCACGGCCTCCGCCTGGCGGTGCCCCAGAGGCGTCAAAGCATCCGGGCTATAGGTCGGGTCTCCATGGCGTATGACGTACAAAAGCATTCAAACTATCTCCTTCTTGTGTGTTAACTTGTAACTATTCAGAAGGGGTAAGCCGCGTAGCGGCGATAGAATCTAGCCGTGGGTGGAGCAAAGCGGCGAGCGAAACCCACGGGCAGGCGATACCCCAGGGTCCTCTGCGCCGTGCCGCGAAGCGAAGCGGAGCGGCAAGGCGCAGAAAA
>JAFTAC010000069.1 GCA_017458805.1 Victivallales bacterium
CTCTGCCCCGCGCGTTTGCGCGGCCTGGAGAAGCGCGGGCGCTGCCCCGCGCCCAAAATAAACAAACACAGGAACAAGACCATGGCACCAAAGAAAGAGAACAAAAAGAAAGAGACTGTGAAGGTTTGGAAGCAGGAACAGGGCTGGGACAAGCTCAGCAAGCAAGAGCTTGATGAATTGGACGCCTACTGCCGCGAATATGTCGATTTCATCACCTTTGCGAAAACGGAGCGCCTCGCACACGACCGCGGTCTGGAGATGGCGATTGCGGCGGGCTTCAAGAACTTGGACGAGCTTCCCGAAGGCAAGCTATTGAAGCCTGGCACGAAGGTCTATCGCTCCTGCCACGGCAAGACCCTCTTCCTCGCGCAGATTGGCAAGCAGCCGCTTGAAAAAGGGCTCATCATGGTCGGTGCGCACATCGACTCGCCACGCCTGGACGCCAAGCCAAACCCCATCTGCCAGGACGATTCCATCGCCTACATCGACACGCACTACTACGGCGGCATCAAGAAGTACCAGTGGCTGACCATGCCGCTAGCCATCTATGGTGTCGTCTTCAAGCGCAACGGCGAGAAGGTGGACATCGCCATCGGCGACAAGCCCGACGACCCCGTGTTCAACATCTCTGATTTGCTCCCGCATCTGGACTATGACCGTATCAACCAGCCTGTGAGCAAGGCGTTCAACGGCGAAGCGCTGAATGTCATCATCGCCAGCAGGCCTGTTGACAAGGAGGACGACAATAAGGACGTTTCCGAGAAGACGAAGCTGCGCGTCCTCAAGTATTTGGAGAAAAAGTACGGCATTGAGGAAGAGGACTTCGCCAGCGCCGAAATCGAAATCGTGCCTGCTGGTCCCGCTCGCTTCATGGGCATCGACCGCTCGATGGTTCTGGGCTATGGGCAGGATGACCGCGTTTGCGCCTTTGGAACTGTGAAGGGCATCATCGACGCGCAGGGCGTCCCGAACCGCACACGCGCAGCCGTCATCTGCGACAAGGAGGAGATTGGTTCCTACGGTTCCACAGGTATGGATTCGACCTTCATCGAGAACTCCGTTGCGGAACTGGTGGCCCGTACGGCGAAGAACTACAGCGATTTGGCGGTGCGCCGCGCACTGGAGAACAGCATGATGCTCTCCTCAGATGTCAACTCCCTGCACGACCCGCTCTTCGCCGATGTGAGCTCGCCTCACAACATGGCGAAAATCAACTGCGGCATCGTCCTCACGAAATACACGGGCTCCCGTGGCAAGGGCGGCTCCAGCGATGCCAGCGCGGAATACATGTCCAAGGTGCGGACAATCTTCAATAACGCGGGCGTCATCTGGCAGATTGGTGAACTTGGCAAGGTGGATGTCGGCGGTGGCGGCACCATCGCCCATTACCTGGCGCGCTACGGGATGGATGTTGTCGATTGCGGCGTCGGGCTCTTGAGCATGCACGCCCCCCATGAAATTGCGGGTACGCTGGACATCTATATGGCATACCGCGCCTACAAGGCCTTCTACGAGGCCGATTAAAACCATAATGCTGATACTCAAGGAAGGAGGACGGACGGAAATCGTCATCAAGCGTTCGCGCTTCATCGCGGACCTGATGTCGGTTGACACCCAGGAAGGCGCCCGCGAGCTGCTTCGCACGCTGAAGGAGCAGTGGGCGTTGCTGGGCATCAACCATCTCGTCCATGCGTTCATCGTCGGCCCAGGCGCCAATGTCATGGGGTGTTCCGACGATGGCGAGCCTTCAGGCACGGCGGGACGCCCCGTCCTGGAGGTGCTGAAGGGCACTGGCATGACCAACGTGATGCTGACGGTGGCGCGTTACTTCGGTGGCATCAAGCTGGGGACGGGCGGGCTCGTGAAGGCATACACGGAATCGGCGCAGTCCGTAGTGGCCCTGGCGCAGACAGCGGAGCTGGTGCCCATGACCTCCTTCACCATCACCTGCCAGTACCCCTGCTATGAGCGGATCAAGCTCGTGCTTGCCGCGCAGGGCGCGACCATCGACGGCGAGGAGTTTGGCACGGAAGTGACCCTAAAGGCCACCTCGAAGGAGGCGGACTTCAGTGCAATCGCTGAGCAGTGCCGCGACATCTCGCGAGGACAGGCTCAGATAGTGGTTAGTGGTTAGTGGTTAGTGGTTAGGGGTTAGGGGTTAGTTATCTATCAAGGATGTTGTTGCCACCCCCTGCCATAAAGACAGCTAACTATTAACTCCAAGCATTCCCTCCTAATCTCTACTCCAAACCACTAACCACTAACCACTAACCACTAACCACTAACCACTAACCACTAACCACTAACCACTAACCACTAACCACTAACCACTAACCACTA
>JAFTAC010000639.1 GCA_017458805.1 Victivallales bacterium
CGCAAGATCGCGGAGGCGGTGGAGCTTGACAAGAACACGGTGAACAAGTACATCAACCAGGCCAAGAAGGACAGCCTCAGCGTCGACGAGCTGCTGGCTCTCGACGACCCCGTCCTTGCCCACCGCATGACGGGCGGCAACGCGGCCTACAGCGACAGCCGCTTCGACGAGCTGAAGGACAAGCTTCCCTACTATGCCTCCGAGCTCCGCCGCCCACACGTGACGATGCAGCTGCTTTGGGAAGAGTACCGCAAGGAGACCGCCCATCCCTACGGGATCACCCAGTTCAAGGAGCACCTGAACAGGTACATCGCCGGCTCCGGGGAGAAGGGCTCCTCAACCATCCTCAAAGACCTCTACGTGGGCGGCGAGAAGGCGTTCCTGGACTTCGCCGGAGGCAAGATGCAGTACGTTGACATCGACACCGGCGAGGTGCGTGAGGTGGAGATATTCGTGGCCACGCTTCCCGCCACCGACTACGGCTTTGCGACGGCCGTCCCCTCACAGAGGGTGGAGGACTTCCTGACGGCCGTGGAACGGTTCTTCGAGCACATCGGCGGTGTGCCGAAGATTCTGGTGCCGGACAACCTGAAGTCGGCCGTCATCAAGCGGGAGAACGGCATGCCGGTGCTCAACAAACTTTTCGACGACTTCTGCAACCACTACGGCTGCGTGGCCATCCCCGCGCGGCCCGTGCACCCCAAGGACAAATCCGGAGTGGAAGACCATGTGAGGATATTCTACCGCAGGGTCGTCGCACCCTTGCGCAACGAGACGTTCTATTCCATAGAGGAGTTGAACGCGGCCATCTCCCAGAAGATGAGGGAGAGCAACCAGAGGCGCATGCACCAGCGCCCTCAGACGCGCGAGGAGCTGTTCCTGGCCATCGAGAAACCGCACCTGATGCCGCTGCCCGAAACGAGATACGAGGTGAAGTTCTACACGAAGCTGACGGTCAAGGAGAACTGCTGCGTCTATCTCGGACGCGACATGCACTACTACTCCGTCCCCTACAAGTACGTCGGCTTCCAGATGACGGTCATCTACACAGCCACGCTGGTGAAGATATACAAGCCGGACGGCGAGTTCGTCAGGTGCTGGGACAGGGACAGGAGGCCGGGGGAATACACCACGGAACCGACGGACATGGCCTCCAACAGCCAGGCGTTCCGCATGCGCTCTCCATCCTACTACATCGTCAAGAGCAAAAGCGTCAGCACCAACCTCGGCATCGTCGTGGAGGCCATGTTCGGCAGGCTCCCCGAGGGTACGCCGCCCGAGGTACTGTACAACCGCTGCGACGCGCTGCTGCGCCTGCAGAGGAACACGGAGCCGAGGCTGTTCGAGCTTGCCTGCGAGAACGCCATACGCTTTGAGAGATACTCCTACAAGTTCATCGACCACGCAATCAAGAGCAAGTGTCTGGGCATCCTGGACGCATGCCGGTCCGACGAGCTTGACGCTCCCCCTGAACATGAGAACATCAGGGGAGTTTTCTGTTGAAACACAAGTCACTTACGTTTTACATAAATCCAAATTCATCATGGACGAAATCTCATCTATTTTCAAGCAACTGCGGCTGCCTGGCATGGACCAATGCTGGCAGTCGCTCATCGAGACCAGACGCGCGGACGGCATGGCGCTGCGCGACGGGCTGCTGCTCATGCTCCAGGCAGAGAGCGAGCAAAGGAAGGAGAACCGCAACGCACGCCTGGTCAAGCAGGCCAGGTTCCGATATCAGGCCACACTGGCGGAGACTTTGTTCGACTCCAGCCGGGGGCTGGACAAGAACAGGATCATGGAAATGGCCACGTGCGGCTACATCAAGCGCGGCATCCCCGTCCTTGTCACAGGAGCCGCGGGCACAGGCAAGAGCTGGCTGGCGACAGCCCTGGGCCATCAAGCCTGCATGCTCGGCTACAAGGTACGCTACTTCAACGTTTTCAAACTCTTCGAACAGATTACCGACGCACGCATGGAGGGAACTCTCACCAAGCTCTTCGCAAGGCTGGCCGACACCGACCTCATCATCATAGACGATTTCGGGGTCAGGTCGCTGGACAAACAGCAGATGCTTGATTTCCTTGAGCTGATGGAGGACAGGCATGCCAGGAAGTCCACCATCATCGTGAGCCAGCTGCCTGTGGCCAACTGGTACGACATGATGAAATCAAATTCTACAGCTGCGGACGCAATCTTAGACAGAATTGTGCATACAGCTGCAAGATTTGAATTATCGGGATCAAGTTTACGAAAAAAATGATTACATTTGCCGCGAAATCAAGTTAGCAAACTCGTGAGTGACTGATTTTGTCCGATGCAGCTGACTGAATTTCGCCCGACGGGGGCACATGTGACACTATATTCTCCAACCACTCTTTGATGTCTTGGAATGGTTCATATACATTAGAGGTATTTATTAACTCCTTATCTTCCCCATTGAAAAGTATTTGCATGTCTATCCATCCATTTTCTGGATAGTCCAACTTTATCTCAACATCATCAACACTTAGAGGCATACAGGAAGCATACTTCTCAAACAGCTTGCTTCGTTCATACAGCCAATGGTTCCTTATTGTCAATTCCTCTTCCTTATCATTCATAATCCAGGCATGTTTATTGATTACAGTGCAAAATTAAAATGAGGTTATCCCAATTCGTGGGACAACCTCAAAAATTTTTGTATATAGGAGTTTTTATTGGCAACTCTTCCACTTCACTTGCTCCAAAGCCTCAATCATTCCGTTATAATCAAGCGATTTCAAAGGTTCCTTATTGGGAGCAAAACTGCATGAGTTCACTTTTTTGTCCCATGATACAGAACAGAAGTTAGTAGGACGTTGACATTTCAGCAGGCAAGATGGACTTTGGAATGGTTTTCCGCCAGACACAGAAGCCAATTGCTTGGACGTAGGTGTATTGGAGAAACGCTGTGGAACAAGGATGATCTGGTCGTTTTTCAGCACTTTGCTCATTCGCTCATAGACATTTTTAGCCTGAGCAACCTTGTTGGCTCCAACCAACAAGTTCAGTCCTGGTTTAATTCCAATTGAGGCAATCCGTTGAACTTGGTGTTCCACCCTGTTCAATTCTGTTTCATTGTCAGGTTGATGGATGGTTATGTGAATCTTGTCTGGCCTATGACCTGTCAACATTTCCCATATCTGTTCATTTTCTAAAGGCAATCCATTAGATGTAACAGACAAGTAGCACTTTGAATAAAGAGCATCGATTACATCAAAAACTCCTTCATACTCAAATGGCTCGC
>JAFTAC010000640.1 GCA_017458805.1 Victivallales bacterium
ACCACTAACCACTAACCACTAACCACTAACCACTAACCACTAACCACTAACCACTATTACTTCAGTTTTTCAAGCAAGTTCAGAGCCTGAACACGCACCTTGTCCATCACGGAGCGGTCCTTGGGCTCCGACCAGAACCAGCCAGTGACGCCATTTGTGTCGGGGGGCGGCGCGATGCTTTCAAGAACGCTGGCGACACCCTCCGTCAGCAGCTTCTCTGCAGCCGTGACGGTTGCATCCACCTTGCCAGCAGCCTTCCGCGCGGCGACACGCTCCTGAAGCATGCAAAGCAGCTCGTAGTCCTGCACGCCCTCGCGTACGCCTTCGCTCTGCTTGGCGTCCATCGTGTCGGTCTGCGAGACGAAATACGGAGAGTATTCCACGCCAGACTGGTTGAATGCATGCCATGAATCGCCGATGCCTCCGCCACAGCCAAGCGCCCAGTAGAACGCGCCCTTCGCGCCCATCTCAAAGCAGTGCCACATCTGGCCGCGGTGGTAGGCGACGGGGTCCAGAGAACGCGCAGGTCCCGAGCAGGAGTAGAGCCACAGCGTCTTACCCTTTGCCTTGTAGTTCAGGAAGAATGGCTTGTGGCCAAAATTGACTGTCCTGATTGTATTCGGGCAGAGGATGTCGCTGACCTCGTACATATCCATAATGGCCTCCTCGGGGTTGGCGTAGATGGGGTCCTCGAAAAGAACCAGCTCTGGCAGGGCCTTTTTCAGCGGTCTGCCCCAGCCAACAATGACCCTGTCACGCTCATGGGAGAAGGGTTCGTCAACCAGCAGGATAATCAGCTGGCTGGGCTTGATGCCGCGTGTCTTCAGGAATGCCAGAAACGCCCTGTAGTATTCCACAATCATCGTCTCGAAGCGCGGGGTACCCATCTTCTCGCCGTTGAAGTTGTCTTTGACGCTTGCAAACACGCACCACTGGCGCGCGCCCTTCCAGCGTTCCTCCCAGGCAATCCAGTTGCTGTAGTCCAGTTCGCCGGCATTGGTCAGATGCCCTGCCTCGTCAAACTTCGCGCCCTTCGGCAGAACGATGTTCGTTCCCCAGGGGCTATCGACATAGATGCTCCGCATCATAGCGAGATTGGATTCTATGTTGCCAGGCGCCCTGTAGTAGTCCGCCTTGCCCTGCACATAGTCCCAGCCGCCGACATGAAGCCTCGGGGCCTTCGGGAAATCCACATCGTGGATGTTGAGCGTCAGGGGAAGCCCGATAGTCTGCTTTCCATCCACAACAACGGCAACCTTCGCATCATAGCTCCCCTTGGGAAGCGTCGGCTTCTTGAAGGAGAGCCAGACCTGGCGGCTGACGCCAGGCTCCACCGTCAAGGTCACGCTGTCGCCATCGCCAGGCTTCAGGGCACCCGACACGCAGACAAACTGCTTGGTGTCCGTGAACAGGACCTCGCGGCAGTCGAGCCCCGCGCCAGCGGGAAGCCCCTGCACCGTGACGCGGCACGAGATCGCCTTGTCAGTGGGGTTGAAGATGTTGAAGGTCTCGCCGCGGATTTCCCCGCGCATCATATCGACCACAAGCGGTTCTGGCTTGCCGAGCTGCGGTCTTGCAATCGGCGAAAGATTGTCCCAGCGGTTGTTGCGCCAAATCATCGGTTCCTTGAGCCCCTTCGCACGCATCAACTTGGCATTGAGCGCATACAACTTCAGTTGATACGGAGTGTATGGGATGATTGTCACCAAACTGGCGGAATCAGCAGGCAGCTCCGCCGTTGAAAGCTCCTTCCGCAGCGCGTCATAATCCGCCTGGAACCAGGCGGGCTTGTCATCCAGACTGGCCACAAAGGCGTCCAGCTCGGCAATCATGCGCGCCTGGAACAGGGTGTTCTTGTAGTCCTGCAACGGATCCGTGCTGGGAACGCCGTTCTCCTGTGTCAGCAGCGCCGCGTCCCCCTTGTAGATTTCTATTTCATCGACAAAGCAGTATGGCTGCTGGTCAACCACAAAGGAGACATACCGCCCCTTGGCGGGCATGTTCAGCGACGCCGCACGATAAATCGCATACACGCCTTCAGCAGGACGTCCCCGCTCCTCGCAGCTCTTTGCATACAGGTCGCCGATGCGCCGCCACGCCTTCCCGTCATCGCTGACATAGACGTTGATGAGCTTCGGCCAATCAACCCCTGCCCTGCCACCTGCAAGATTGTACGAGAAGCCGCAAATCGGCTGGACGCTCCCCAGGTCGATCCGTATCTCCACGGCGCTTTTCGGCGTCCATCCAACCGTGCTTTTCTGCGTCCAGAAGTAGCCCTTGGTGTAGATGCCGTCGGTCAGCTGCACCTTGTCGCCAGGGTCGGCGCAAAGTCCATAGATGCGGGCGTTTGTGATGCAGGTGTATGGCTTGTGGAGGGCGATGTTCTCCTTGTCCGTCTTGAAAGGAGCGATGACCGCAGCCTCTGTCGAAACGGCGTCAATGGAGATGCTATCCACATTGGCGTTGCCCTTCTGCCCTTCAACGGAAATGACGACTGTCAGCTTCTTGTCGCCAGCCCGCGTCTTGAACGCAACGCTCTTCTCCTTCCACACCTTTGTTTCTTTTGCATCTGCTTGGAGCAACGCAAGCTGCGTTCCATCAGCTGCAAGAACCTTCACTCCAGGAAGGCAGCCATCCACCTTGAACGCCACCTTGAGCGTGTAGGCTTTCGACGGCTCGCATGCGACCTCCTGCAACAAGGGTGTCACACCTTTCTCGTCAGGCATGGCCTGAATGCTGTTCGCCTCCGACACACCATCGTAGTTGATGTACCGCCACCCTTGAACTGGCTTTCCATAGGTAAACCAGCCAGATGGCAATTCTCCAAAGCGCACCTCGCCTTCGTCAAAACCGCCGTTCTTCACCAGATTCTCCGCCAGCAGAACACCAGCCACCAGCATCGTCATCATCAACCATTTCTTCATTGGGATTCTCCTATATGCTCAAAGGGACGTGAAATAATGTTCTACATTGCTGTTGGTTCTAATATAAGTCATTTCCTCCAGATTTCAATCTATTAAGATTTTGTCAACACTATGTCATGGGGAACAGAACATAACAACTATATCATATTGTAAATAAATAACTAGCAACTTATAAATCTATAATCAGCGGAATCGATGTTTTTTTCCCACATTCCGCTGATTATAGAGGTTAACTCAAAACAAGCGCGAAATGCGCCAATGTGTTCATGTCAACGCGCATTTCGATGATAGTTTTGAAATTACTTCTTAAGGCTGAAAACTTGGTATAACAAGCATTTCCTTGCGTGGAGAGCTAGGCACACTCATGCCAAGTTTTCCAGCATACCACTGTTCAATCCTGTCCAAATCATCAGTGGTATAAAAATCGACCTTATTCTTCACAGGAAACTCTTCATTAAATCTATTCATGAGGACCAATGCCTTTGCATAGCAGTTTCTTCGAGGAATCTTGCTTCCGCCTGCCAAAGTAATATAGTCCTCCGCGCGGAGCCCCTTTACAAGAAATCGATTTATCTTGTCAGAATGTGCAAACGCCAGGGCACCTAGCAACTCAGAGAGACGCACACCGCTAGACTCGAAGATATTCTCCGCATTCGCTATCAATGCGTCCGTTGCGCTTTGTTCGCCGAACCTTGACAGAATGGCATTTACTCTATATGTTCCAATATCCTCTGTCCTAATCTCGCGAGCCAGCTTGACAGCTTTTTCCGGCTGGCAGGAGGGCAAGGAAGCATAGAGAAGGAGAATCTCCATATTTTTGTGCGTTTCATACGCATTAAGTATAGAGGAATGGTGGCGGTCAATGAGTTCAGGCGGCACGACCTCACGCAAGCTTCTTGCTGCTTTCGAACGCACTCAACTTGAAGTATCTCCTTTCATTACCGAAACCATCAGGGAAACAAATGTCTCTACTTCCCTGTCATTCTGTCGGCTGGTATTCGCCTTTGATTTGCTATATAATTCTGCCGAAAAGCGTATAATTGTTACTCGGCTCTCTTCTGATTGCAAAGAACCAATATGCTTCAGAAAAGCAATGGCACTCTCAAGGCCATTTGGGAAATCCTGAAGCATCAAAGGTGGATTAAGTCCTTCATTCAGGCTTTTCATTATGTCAATCACCTTTCCAGACTGTGCATTGGCAACATTAAAGGTCTTGCGCACTATCCTGCCGTTGGCAAGCACTGCCAGTAGAAGCATCATGTAAAAGAGCTTGCTCATGGGTTATTTTCCTTTTCCATAATCTCCACATCCGCACCAATAATCATCTTATCAACTGTTTTTGCAATATTGGTTGATTATGTTATCTATCAAAAGTCATTATATTTTTCTTTTAACCTCTTATCTAATCTGTTTTCAAAGAGCTTATCACTCTCATATAAATACAAAAGCTTTTTCAGTTCTCCTATCTCCTCTGGACACTCTGAATACAGAGCTACCAAGTAATCTTCTGCTTCCTGAAACATACTGTCTTTAATTGATTTTAACTTAAATTGAAACATATATTTATTAGCTTTTATTTTATTAGATTCAATAGCCTGCTCATATTGTTTGCGTAGTTCGGGGTTACTTATTGATTCAGAAGCAATGCCAGACGGATATGATCCAGGAGCAGCAATGTTCATAGTTGGGACATCATTAAAATTGAAAGCCTTATCAACTTTTTTATCAATCACCTGTATAACCCGTAACCACAGTTCTGCCAGATTCTTTCGTACTGATGGCCATTCATTTGTGTCTGGTCGTTCATAATTATTTAGAGCCTTTAACATTACAATTGCTTGGGTAAGAGCTTGAATATCCTCTCGTTCTTTAAAAATTTCCAGTTGATATATAATCTCTTTTGCAGTCATTTCAACTTTTTTTTTCGTTAAAGTCCCCATTGGTTGTTTTTCCCTAACCTCTCCGCAGGCTCCTAAAAGAAACAAACTGACAGTGACAACTATTAAAAAAAAGGTTATTTTCATATAATACTCCCTTTAGCTTTAAAAATCTGAATCAGGATCATTGGCATTCGTGGTCTTCGAAACACCACCTTTGCTGATGGTTACTTTTCCTTGAGCATCTGCCTCTTGTTGATGACTTACCGTCGTAAAAACCTTTGCAGAACCGCTACTAACTCGAAACTCCCATGGTATTGGCCAAATAAATGACCCCACGGAAAATGGTGGACTGATAGCACCACTCATAATAATATCACTCTTACTTAACACATTCGGTTTTGAATCGGTACCCACACCAACAGAAACCCAATTTCCCAAAGAATGTTGAATGCCGTTCAGAGGACTGTAAAAACCCGTTCCAGTTCCCGTACACACTTGTTCACGTATCTCAACATTAATGAATGAAACATCGTTTGGCATAATGAAAGGTCTTCCCAAAAAACCTGCTGAAGCAAAACCATTTCGAGGCCATACACCCGTTCCAGGAACCTGTTCCATTGTTACACCATTAGGCTCAACCACATTGAATGCTATTGTACAGGTAACACCTTTATATGTAGCTGTTACAATTGACACAGATGCACGTTCATAAGCAGTAAATGTGACGGGATTGCCCATTACAGCATTCAACATACCATAGCCAGAGACAGACCATCTGACAGAACCAATTGATGAAGGCTCCAGCATTAATTTAACATTTTCACCGACCCCGAGCTTTTTACGGTGTCTATTGGATGGTAATGTAGCCTCCGTTTCAGTACTAATATTATAAATTATCACTTTTATAGTCTTTTGCGAAGTGCCACAGATACAAGTTAGGTCATGGATTATCGGCTTGGTTCGGTCGATTGTCCGAGTTAGTTTTCCCGTTCCGTCGCCGCCTGTGAGCGACCAGCTGGCGGGAAGGCTTGCCTCGGGGATAGAGGGGCTCGGGGTGGCGGTGACGGTAACGATGCCTGACGAGGCGACAGGCACCAGGAATGTCTTGGTGTCGGGATTGTCGTCGCCGTCATCGACCTCGACACCGATGTCGGGCGTGAGGCTATCAACGCATACGACTGTGATGGGGACAGTCCCCAGGGTGACGGGCTCATCGTCGCGCGTGCCCTGCTCGTTTTCGGGAATGGCCGCCGTGTCGTCAATGGTGACGCTGACAGGGGCGTTGGAGCGTGACGAACTCGGAGCAGTGACGGGGATTTCGTATGTGTTCCCTGTTATGGAGGGCTCCCCCGCCGTGAAGCCTGATGGCAGACTCCAGTTTGCAACCAGGGCATCCTCATGTATTGCGACATCTGCGCCTGTGCGCTTGTCGTGCTCTACTAAAGCCCAGGGGGTAATCTGCATGGTGAAACTTGCCCCAGCGGCGACAATGCGCGGGGCGACAATTCCGCTGTCTCCGACATACGCTGAAATGGGAGTATAGGTTTCCCAGACGGGGGCGTGGATGGTGAATTCGGCTGCATGGTCGTCCCCGACGCCGTTGCCCTGCGTGCAGATGACGTGGAGCTGGAGCATCAGATGCACATCCTCTATGTTCCCCTCGGTGAAAAGCACGTCCTTTTCAGACGAGGCCGAGCTGCCGCCACCGCGCAAGGCACCCCGCCGTCCCGATGGAGTTCTTCTCGGAACAGAGGCTATGATGGGGGCGGAGGCTTCTGCGAAGGCGGCTCCTGCGCCAGATATGGACCACTCGACACTCGTCGAGAAGACCACGTCGCCGCCGTCGCCGCCGCCGTTCTCCTGCTCGTTCTCCTCCTCGTCGTCGTCATCGTCGGGCACCTCCACGTCAGCGTCGTAGTACTCGACATCCCAGGTGGCGGTGTAGTGCTGGGTGTAGGAGGGATAGTAGTTTGCAATGACCAGCGTGTGCTCGGCTGGTCCCGAAATCGCCACGTTGGTGATGCGGGCAAAGGTCTTGGTCACGGTCTTGCCGCTGGCAAGAGCCGCCAGCAGAAGCATCATTCCGAACAATCTTCTCATCGTCTTCTCCGTTTGGGGGGTGTGAAACAAAAGATTTCCGTTCAGGGAGAGGCAAAAACAAAAACAATAGGGACTAAAAACACTTTTTCTTCCTGAAAAGAATGGAAAAAACTCAAAACACGTATATAATATGAAAGTTGAATTCGATTATGTCAAATGGTTTTTGTTGTTTTTTACAAAAAAAGTTACTGGAGCCAAACAATATGAGATTCAGCCACTTGCCAGCGATTGCCGTGGTTGCCTGTGTGACTTTGGCTGTGAGAAGTCTTATGGCGCAGGATGCGCAAAAAAAGCCCCCTGAACAGCCGCCTGCTGTTGCAGAAGTGGCCGAGGCGACACCGCAGAGGGTCAACGAATGGCTAGGTGCGGGGAAATACGCGCAGACACTCCCGATGCTGCAGCAGTGGGGCGCGAAGCCCCCGCCTGGCCTGGCGGAGCGCAGCCGTCTCCTGATGCTGGGCAAGTGCCTTCTTGGATTGAAGCGGCTTGAGGAGGCGGTGGATTGTCTCCAGAAAATGCGGGAGGCCGCGCCTGACCTGGTGGATGACGCTGCCGTCGAGGCGTGTGTGCTATTGGGTGAGGCATACTCGCAGATGGGACGCAAGAAGGAGGCGGCGCAGATGTGGCAGGAGGCAGCCCGTCTTAAACCACTTGCCAGCTTGAAGAACCTGACGCAGGCAAAGGCAGCCACCTACTTCCACAACCGCGTCTCCCTGGATATGATTGAACAGGAGCAGATGGCGGCGTTCGGCAGAATTGCCTCCATGCACAAGGCGAAAGGCGAGAAGACGAGCCAGGCGGAAGCGAACATGCATCGTTTGAATGTCGCGGTTGACTTCCCAGCCATGAGGCAATTGGCCGTCGAAACGGGAAGGCTTCTGCTGGATTGCGGGAAGCCCCGCGAGGCCACCACGATGTTTCTTCGCGCATTGGACACGGGGCTGGACAGGTGCTTCACGGGCAAGGCGCGCCTTGCCGAGAACCAGAGGCAGCTTGACCTGGTGGCGCAGTCGCCGTCTGAGACGCTGGTTCACGACGCTCTGGATGGCGTCAATCAATGCCTCGCGGCTATGGCTCCACAAGATGCACTGCCTCCAGAGAGCATGGCGCAGTTTTGCACCGCATGGCACAAGGCTCTGTCGGCGACATATCGGCCAGATACGGGAAGCGGGGATTTGTTCATGGAGCTCGCAAAAGCAGATTATCCCCCCGTATGGAGCGCGCTGTGCCTGGCACAGGCGGCCCAGGCCTGTCTGCGGGAAGGGGATTTCCGACAGTGCAAAAAGCTTGTCCTTCAAGCCGCCTCTGCTCCGTGGATAGTGCCCCGTGAACAACTAGACTGTCTTTTCGCTTTTGCCACGATGGGAGAGGGGAAGTTCAAGGAGAGTGCGGTTCTGCTGCAAAAAACGGCATCTGCTTCCAATCCCCTTCTGGCCTCCTTCATCCAATTGGCGCTTGCGGAATGCCACGAGGGGACCTTTGACTTCCAGAACGCCGCGAAGTGCTATCGCGCCCTCGCGGAAAGCACGCCTGTCATCAGGCACAAAGCGGAAGCTGAGTATGCGCTGAAACGCCTGGAAATCTTGTCCGCCATGCAGTCGGTTGCCGAAGGGCAGCAGAGGCTTTTTGTCCTTCCCGACGACCGTTCCACGCGGGGCGACTGGGCGCGTGGCTACGGAATGGAAGCCTACCTGCTGGCCGCACACGAGTTCAAGCGTGACACCGCTGGTGGCCTTGCCCCTGGAAAACGCCTGAAATGCCGTTTCAGCACAACGATTGACACGGAGAAGTCGCGCCTCTGGGTGACGAGGAAATCAGTGGAGGATGCGGCGGCACTTTGGAATCCGCGCCGTGCAACCAGGATGGCGGCGAACCGGGACGACTACGGCGAACAGCACCCCATCGGGGCAGGCCCCGACCTGCTGATGTCCTGCGAGGTGCCGGAAGGCCCCCACATCCTCGCTCTCTACTTCGTCAACGACTACAACTACTACGAGAGCAACCGAGCTTATACCATCACGGTGACGGACGACGACGGGAAGCTATTGTGTTCGGTGCCAGTCCGTCATTTCGGCGGCGGTCTCTACAAGCGGTTCGCCGTGGACGGCCCCTTGAAGATACAGTTTCGCATCTGGCGCAACACAGCCATCAACGTGATTTTCTCAGGCGTGTTTCTGGATGCACCATCCTTGCCTCCAGTTCCCGCTGTGCTTGCCGCTGCGAAAGGAAGCCATTTGGACAGCTACAATACGCTACGCGAAGCTGCGATGTCGGCGAAGGCTGCTGACCTGCCAGCTTTGATGGACAAGTGCAACGCGCTGCTGGATACTTTGCAGAATGCCCCCTCAGTAGAAACGTCGATGGCCTCCCTCTGGATGCAGTCCAGGCTGGCCGCTTTTGCGGGACGTTCGCGCGAGGGGGCGCGCCTGTTGGCGCAAGCCGCCGATACAGCTTCCTCTTCTGAAACATTATACGCCCTGATTATGGACTCCTTCCAGGGGCGCGAGAGACAGCAGCGGACGCTTTCCTGGCTTCCGCCTGGCTGCCATGAGCTTGACATCCTCTGGCAAAGCTACTTCAAGAAGCTGGAAGGCGACCCTGCTCATTCAACTCCAGCCTTGTTGCTGAAACTGGCGCAGTCAAGCGACTGGCGCGTCACCTCATACGCCATGGGAGAGGCCTGGCGGCTGCTGGAAAAGCAACGAAAAATGCCACCTGGCGTGCAATTGGCCACAAGGCTCTGCTTGGAAGGGAAAAATGTGGGCGAGGGACATGACGAGATTGCCTTCACAGCCCTGAATGCGCTTGAAGCAGATGCACGCAAGGCTGGGGACAAGGCCGTGTTAAGACGCGTCGGCAACCAACTGCTGACCCTCACTGGAAGATACAAAATGGAGCCAGAACGCCTCATCGCCCTCTGTGGGCTGTTTGAAGAGGTCAATGCGCATGAGAACGTTCGTGGCACGGCAACCTTGCGCGTCGCAAAAGCATACGAGCGCAAGCGCGACTTCGAGAAGGCGCGTCTCTGGCTGGACAAAGTGCCTCCACGCGTTCTTTCGCCACAAGGCAGGCAGACACTTCTCGACCGTTGGAAGGCATTGGAAGAGGTGCTTGAAAAACGGAAAAATGCTTCCAATACCACAAAATAAACGTGTTGTAATAGTTGCAATTGACAAAAATAAACGGTATATTTATAAAACGCTATGTTCCCCTAGAGGGTAGGTTACGGTAGGCCGCGAGCGGCCAGCGCACGGAGTGCGCGACAACCGTAGCCCAATGCTGCGCGCCCGCAAGGGCGCGCAGCATTGGGGGAAGCCGCTCCCCAGATATTCGCGCCCATTAGGGCGCAACAAAAACTTAGTTAGCTACCCTTATGGGGAACATAGCGTTACTATGTGAGACAAACCGTGTTTTACTGTTTACTTGATTGATGCAAGGGGAGAATTATGTCATTGAAAAACAACGTATTGTGTTCGGTGGTGGCGACGGTAGCTATTTTGGCGGCGGGGTGCGCCTCTGTGGGCGGAAACTCCGCCAAGTGCGGCAGCGCCACAGTCCATGACGGCACGCTGGACATCTTCCCAGGGGAGGAGACCATCCCCATCCTCTCGTGGCACTGCATTACGCCGGCCAACATCTCCGTGGAGCACTACAAGGAGCTGAAGGAGTGCGGCTTCAACTTAAGCTTCCCCCATATAAGCAGACATGAAGATGCCCTGAAGGCACTGGACTGCGCGGCAGAGGCGGGGGTGCGCGTCCTGCTGCTGAGCAGCGACCTGCACAAGGAGCCAGAAAAGGTCGTCCCGCAGGTGATGAACCATCCAGGTCTGGCGGGCTACCATCTACGGGACGAACCACTCAAGGACGCCATCCCTGGACTTAAGAAACTCAACGACGCGATTCGGCGAATCGACCCCAACCACTTCACATACCTCAACCTGCTGCCGTCCGTCGTCTCGCCAGATGCGCTTGGCATGTCCTATCCCGAGTACATCGACTACTGCTACCGCGAGGTAGAATGTCCCCTGATTTCCTACGATTGCTACGGCATTGTGAACAACACGCTACGCCCCACCTACTATGAGAACCTGGAACTGTTTGCCGCAGCATCCAAGAAGATGGGCAAGCCCTTCTGGGCCTTCGCGCTCACCACGGCCCATGGTCCCTATCCCGTGCCGAATGCGGCGCAGTTGAAGTTCCAGATGTACAGCAATCTGGCCTACGGTGCCCAGGGGCTCCAGTACTTCACCTACTGGAATCCACCAACCAACCGCTGGGACTTCCATGAAGCACCCATCCTGGAGAACGGAAAGCGCAGCTCAGTGTATGACGTTGTGCGCGAAGTCAATGCGGAGCTCCAGAAGCGCAATTTCGTCTTCATGCGCTCGCAAGTGCTTTGGACGCGTCACACGGGAGCTACGTTGCCGATAGGCACCACGCGTCTGGAGACCACTGATTTCCCCGCCTTTCTCAAGAAGCTCGACACGCACGGCAAGGACGCCGTGGTCTCCCTGCTGGAGAAAAACGGCACAAGCTACTTGGTCATCGTCAACGGCAGCTTCACCGAGCCGCTGAGCTTGACGACGGAGTTCGCCCCTGGCGTGACCCGAATAAGCAAATACGGCACAAGCGTCAATGCCGACGAATATGCAGACACCCTCACCGTCCCGCCTGGCGAGTGCGAGGTCTTTGCGTGGAACAAACAAAAAGAAGACTAGCCCCTACCCACTTGCCGCTTTAGCGGCGGGGGTTCGGGGGGCGCAGCCCCCCCGTCGCTCGTAAGCCACTAGCCACTAGCCACTAGCCACTAGCCACTACACACTCTGTTGAAATCTTGTATCTATCAGATTTGGGTTATTA
>JAFTAC010000012.1 GCA_017458805.1 Victivallales bacterium
CAGGCCGCGTATGGCATGGCGGAAGAGACTGACGCCGTGGTGATTGTCGTCTCGGAAGAAACGGGCAAAATCGAGGTGCTGAAAGGAGAGGAGCAGGAGCTGGTCGAAACACAGGACGAGCTTCAGACGCTGCTTCGCTCCTATATGGGTGGTTCCAACGAGCAGAAAACAACCTTCTGGTCTTCCGACATACGGTACGTCTGGCAGAAAATACGAGCGTTCTTCAGGTTGGCTCGCACAAAGAAAGCTATCGAGGGGCAAAAGGAGGTGGAGAAATGACTGGAGAAAAAGGCAAACGTTCGTTTTGGACGGACTGGCCACGAAAGCTGTTTTCGCTGATTGTAGCCTCCGTTTCGGTCTATTTTATCTATGGCAACGTGGACTCAAACAAGAATGTGACGAATGTGAAAGTCACCTTCCACGAGGAAATTCCAGGAAGGGTCAGTTTGATAGGCGATGTCGATAAGCGAATCACGGCCAGTTTCAGGGTGGATTCAACCCGTATCATGCCCAATATGTCCTCCTATTACGAGATTGAGGTGACGCTGCCGAACGTGAATCTGCCTGACAAGAGGTTCATGTACAATCTGGAAGAAGCGCGGCTCAAAGTGACGACGAACTGGTTTCTACCTGCTCCCGCAAAGGGCAGCATCGTCTTCTCCGAAAAGGCAGTGCCGCTGGACGTCTATATCGATAAGTTGGTTCCAGTGGAAGTGCCTGAGATTGGGACGCTCCGCCAAGAGGGATTCAGCCTCCAGAAGGAGTTGGAATTCAACATGATTTATCTTCATGGACCATCAGAAGCCTTGCTGAAGGTCCAGAAGGTAAGGACTGTTCCGCTTAACCTGAACGAAGTGGAAAACAATATGGAGTTCTCTTTGGAGCTTTTGCCACCAGATGTGCCTGATGTGACTTTCAAGGAAACAATCAAAACCATTGATGTGAGAACACGCCTGGTGACTTCCGACACGGTGGTGGAGAAGGAGTTCAAGGAGCAGCCCCTGATGCTTCTGCAACCCCAGAAAGAGGTCTATAAGGTTGTAGAAAAGAACCTGCCCAAGGTGACCGTTACAGTAAAGGCCAGGAAGCGCATTATGGACAAGTACAAGGACATGGTTCCCATTGTCTATATAGACCTCGGCCAGGCAAAAGGGGCAGGCGTGTGGCAGGCGCAGGTCAGGGTTGCCAATGCCCCAGACCGCGACCGCATGGAGATGACGGTCGTGCCTCCTTTTGTTGAACTCAATTTGGAGGAGATTCCTCTGGAGAAGTCTCCTGCCGTTCTCACAGTGGAGGATTTGCCCACTGTTGGCGAAAAACCTCCAGCAGAGCCGAAGCAGGAGACCGCAAAACCGTCCACTGCCTTGATGGAAGAGCCAAAGCCCGCCGACCCCAAGCAGGCAGATACTAAGCCAGCAGAACCTAAACAGGCAGAAACAAAACTAGCAGAACCCAAACATGCGGACGCTAAACCAGCAGACACCAAACAGGCTGACACCAAGCCGACAGAGAAAAAAACAGACGTGCAGAAACCTGTAGAGCAGAATAAAGCGGGGGACAAGGCACCGTGATACGCAGTCTGATAGTCACGGGACCCACCGCCAGCGGCAAGACGCATCTTGCCGTAGAGCTTTCCCGCCGCTTTAACGGCGAGATAGTCAGCGCGGATTCGCGCCAGGTCTATCGCGGGCTGGACATCGGAACTGGCAAGGACTTGGAGGAGTATGGGAGCGGGGCCGATGCCGTGCCATATCACCTCATCGACATCGTGGAGCCAAACGAGGAGTTCCATCTGTTTAAGTATCTTGACGTGGCGCGAAACGCCTTGCTGGATATAACGTCTCGCGGACGGCTGCCCGTCGTCGCAGGAGGCTCCGTGCTTTACGTGAAGGCACTGCTGGACGGCTATGACCAGAACGGCGGTGCGCCCAATGCAGAGTTGCGCGCTGAATTGGAGACACAGCCTCTGGACACGCTCATCGAGATGCTGCGGAAGGAGGCCTCGCCCGCGCTCTTTCAGAGGACGGACATGACGCAGAAGCGGCGCGTCATCCGCTCCATCGAACTGGCGCGTTTTGGCGAGACCGTCAAGCCAGTGCCACTCATTGACGACAGCCTTGTCATTGCCCCCTTCTTCGACCGCAAAACCATTCATGCGCGCATAGAAAAGCGCCTGGATGAACGCCTGGCGGCAGGAATGCTGGAGGAGGTACAGCACCTGCACGAACAGGGGATGTCCTGGGAGCGGATGGACTGGCTTGGACTGGAGTACCGATTCGCTGCAAAGGCTTTGACGGGAGAGCTGACCATCCCCCAGATGCGCGACATGCTTCTCGCCCACATCCGCCAGTTCTGCAAGCATCAGGACGGTTGGTTCCGCAAGCTGGAGCGGGATGGACGCCACATCCACTGGATTCGAGAAGGAAACCTGGAAGAGGCCGCAGCTCTGGTCGCCAAATGGCTGGCTGGCGAGCCACTTCCAGAACCAACGATTCGCTTGAACAACATTAGATATAACTAGTCATAGGAGATTTGCCATGCAGATTGCAATCAACACGGACTTTTTCACTTCGACAGGAAGCCCCCAGCCCATCTTGAAGGCGATTGCGGAAGCGGGCTTCACCCACCTGCACTGGTGCCACCAGTGGAACACGGACTTCCACTACGACGACAGCGAAATCGCTCAAATCAAGAAGTGGCTGGACGAATACGGCCTCTCCCTGCTGGACATCCATGGCTCCGATGGCCGTGAGAAGTGCTGGTATTCCACCGTGGAGTACGAACGCCAGGCTGGCGTGGCACTGGTCGCCAACCGCATCAAGATGCTGGCGGCCCTGAAGGGAACAGGCGCCGTGATGATGCACATCGCCTACATCCGCCGAGGCATTACCAAGCCAGAGGACGCGCCGATTGTCTGGCAGAAAATCAATGCACTGAAGAAGTCCATCAATGAATTGATGCCCCTGATGCGCAGCCTCAACATTCCACTGGCACTGGAGAACATCCCCAATGACACCTTCGAGACGCTTGAGAACGTCATGGGAACCTTCCCCAAGGAGTTCGTCGGCCTCTGCTATGACAGCGGCCACGGCAATATTGGCGAATGCGAGGGGCTGAACCACTTGAAGGACAACAAGGGAAGGCTCATGGCCCTGCACCTTCACGACAACAACGGCACAGGAGACCAGCACCAGCCCCCCTTCATGGGCAATCTTGATTGGAACCGCCTGGCGGACATCATCGCACGCTCCGCCTACCCACGCCAAATCAGCTTCGAAGTCGCCATGCGTTGCACCCCATTCGAAGACATCCCAATGTTCCTCAAAGACACCTACGCACGCTGCGCCAAATTCGTCAAGATGGTGGAAGAACGAAAATTAGCAATTAGCAATTAGCAATTAGCACTTGATTTTTTGCTAATCTCTAATCTCTAA
>JAFTAC010000013.1 GCA_017458805.1 Victivallales bacterium
ACATCGTCGGATGCTATGACGTCAAGTTCGATGACAAGTACGCCTTCATCATCATGGAGTTCGTGCCGGGCGAGACCAGCGTTAAGGATCTGGTGATCCGATGCAGGACGCTTCCCGAAAGCATTGTCGTGAAAATTCTCATCGAGGCCATCAACGGCCTGATGTACATCCACGGCAAAGGATATGTCCACCACGACCTGAAGCCCGCGAACATCCTTATCTACAACGAGGAGAACATCATCGGCAAAAAGGCGACCGAAATCTTCGCATCCCCGAACACCAGAATCAAGATCTGCGACTTCGGAATCGCCAGCAAAAGCACCGGAAAAAGCGTCACGGACAACGACGGCAACGTCATCGGCTCCCCTACCTACATGGCCCCCGAACAGCTCACCGCGCCTTTGAAGGCGGACTTCAGGTCAGACATATATGCTCTCGCCGGAACCGCCCTTTTCATGCTCACGGGGAAGCCGCCGTTCGACATCTCCAACCAGGTGCTGCTCATGGAGTGCAAGCTCACGATGGACATGCCCTCGCCGCTGCAGGCGGGCGCAAAGGTCTCGACCAGGCTTTCGCAGATCATCGCCAAGATGGGACGACTGGACCCCGATGAGCGGTACCAGAGCTACAGCTCGCTCCTGAACGACCTCACTGAGTTGCAGGAGCGTCTTCGCGCAGAATCGAACATCGGCTTCACGGCAAGGAAGGCATCTTTCTGGAAGCGCATCAGCCTCGTGACCTTCGGATTCATTCTCCTTTTCTTCGGATACTACGCCAATCAGTACGTTACCAACAAGTTCTTCAAAGTCAAGATGATCTCGTTCACCGATTCGCCAGGGTACTGGGGCGGCGACATCGCACAATGGACCATTGAGCAGAAACATGAGGAGCAGGACAAGTCGATGGTCATGAGCGCGTCAATGCTGACGACTCCCATCGCCCTCAAGTATCCCATCATGCCTGGCCAGGACATCGACATTGACGTGAAGCTTGTTGGCGCAGGCAAGACCGTCTTCAGCATTAGGGATGACGTCAGCCTGGACATGCAGCTTACATGGTCCAGCTCCGGCGGCGAACAGATCAACGCATCGCTTGTCTGCAACGACAAGGTGGATCCGTCGCTGGCCGGAATCTCCACCGGAAAGGACTGGCACTCGCTGAGCTTCTCGATTCTTAGGACGGGCATCATGCTTTACGTCGATGGCGACATGAAATACATGGCCACAATCCCGTACACGGGACGATCGACCTTCTCGGTCCAGACGGACATCAACGGCGCCGTGCAGCTCAAGCACTGCTATGTCTATACAAACAAGCGGAACAAGGCCATCAATCAATGACCCCGCAGACGTCTTGGCCATGTACAGTTTACCCGTAAATTCAGGACGCTGCTATATGTTGGCCCCCATGGCCGGCTACACGGATCTGCCATTCCGAATGTCCTGCCGTGCGCAAGGCGCGTTCTACATGTTCACCGCATTGATAGATTCGGGAGCCCTTGTGCATGGCAACAAGGAGAACGGGAACATTCTCAGGCGCGGAAAGGACGAGCCCTGGCTGGGCGTGCAGCTGCTGGGCAGCATCGAGGGCGACATCGCAAAGTCGGCGGAGATGCTTGACGACATGGATTTCGAGGTCGTCGATTTCAACATGGGCTGTCCGATGCAGAAGGTGACGAAGCGCCCGGCGGGGGCCGCGCTGCTGTTTCCGGAAAACCACAGGCTCGCCTTCAGATGCGTCGAGCTCATACGCGCAAGAACCCACAGGCCGTTCACCGTCAAAATCAGAATCCTGGATTTTGAAGACCCCGCACCGACCGTCGAGTTCTGCCGGCGTCTCGAGTCGTTGGGCGTCGATGGCGTCACCATACACGGCAGACTCACGAAAAGCATCTACTCCGGCCCGGTCGCGACCGCCGTCATCGCCGCAGTCAGGGAGTCGCTGTCCATTCCCGTCACCGCCAATGGCGGCGTCTTCTCCTTCCAGGATGCCCAAACGCTGGCGCACGAAAGCGGCTGTGGGGGAATCATGGTCGCCCGCGGTGCCCTCGGCAATCCATGGATTTTCCGGGATTTGGCGGCGGGTGCCGC
>JAFTAC010000641.1 GCA_017458805.1 Victivallales bacterium
CACCGCACCGGACGGGAGACGTGGAACGCCACCTTTCCGGAGAAAAGCATCAGCGAGCTGATCTTGTCCGCAACATTCTCGGAGATGTGGAAGTGGCCTGTGTCCAGCAGGCACAGCAGATTGTTCTTCATCGCATAGCACATGTAGAACTCGTGCGATCCCGGCGTGCAGCTTTCGACGCCGATGCCGAAGAGCTTGGATTCGATCGTAGGCACGCAGAGCTTCTTGTCGTACCGGTACTTGAAGATCATGTCGTACGACTCCTTCAGGCGCTTGCGAGGCCCGAAGCGGTCGGTCGGATCGTCCTTGAAGCCATCCGGCACCCAGAAGTTGATCGCGCATGGCGTGCCGAGCTCCTTGCCGAAGTATTCGGCTATCTTGAGGCACTGGATGCCATGCTTGATCCAGAAGTTGCGCACGCGCGGATCCTCGCTTGCAAGGGTGAGGCCGTCGGCGAGGGGATGCGAGAAGAACGTCGGGTTGAAGTCAATCCCCAGCTTGCGCTTCTTGGCGAACTCGACCCACTTGCGGAAATGCCGGGGCTCGATCTTGTCGCGATCGACCTTCTTGCCGTCCTCGAACACCGCGTAGCACGCATGCAGATTGATACGGTGCCTGCCGGGGATCAGGGACAGCGCCTTGTCGATATCGGCCATCAGCTCTTCGGGGGTACGGGCCTTGCCCGGATAGTTTCCGGTCGTCTGGATGCCTCCAGTGGCACCCATCGAATTTTCGAAACCGCCAACGTCATCGCCCTGCCAGCAATGCATGGAAATCGGTATCTTGGCCAGTGTGGCGATGGCCTTGTCGGTATCTACGCCAAGCTTGGCGTACCGCTTCTTCGCGGCTTCATAGATTGCTTTGCTCATCGGGTATCTCCTTTGTGTGTTCAAGTAATTGTCGTATTATAGCACAACGCAGCCCTACCGTAAACAACATCAGACGTTCAACTGGGACTTGTCCTTCTTTGCCGTGGACGGGTCGAACCCCATCTTGCCGAGGTCTACGTCGCCGATGTGCTGCGGTTTCGCCGTTTCCCATGCGCCGCGGGTAAAGTCAGGAATCTCGACGGGGACGCCACCGGCCTTGTCGCTCTTCGCCGAGCACGGAACGATAGCGCTCCAGCTCGCGAGGTCGTACACGTCCATGTCGAGCGGCAGACCGTTCTGCAGGCAGTATGCCCAGCGAAGGTCCATGATGAAGTCCATGCCGCCATGGCCGCCCACCTTCTTGGCGATCTCGCCCACGGACTTCCATAGCGGATGCTTGTGCTCCTCCCTGGCCTTCTTGAAAGCGTCTTCGGAGAGCCATCCCGCGTGTTCGCCGGGCTTCTTCGACAGCGCCAGGCGCGGCGGATAGTCGTAGAAGCAACCCTTCGTGCCCTGTATCAGGTTGATGCGGCTGTACGGACGCGGAGTGCACTGGTCGACTTGCATCATGATCGTACGACCCTTCGCCGTACGGATGATCGACGTATTCATGTCGCCCGTAGCCCATTTGAGATGGTTCTGCCATTCCTCGGGCTTGTACGTGGCCGCGGCGAACTCCTGATGCGCCGCCGCCAACGACGAGAGCGACACGATGGTTTCCATGCGGTCGCTGCGGTTTATGTCCATGTAGAGGCAGATAGGCCCAAGCGCATGCGTGGGATACGTGTTGCCCCAAGACTTCACCAGAGAACCAGGCTTTGCCAGCGCCTGCGCCTTCTTGGCACGGGTGCGGAAATTGTTCTTGTCCGTGGGATGCTCCATGTGGCGGCCGGTGAGGTTGTGGATGTAGCCGCCCTCGGCATGCGTGAGAGTGCCGAGAAGTCCCTTGTGGCAAAGATTCCAGGCCAGCATCTCCATCTCGCCATAGCAACAGTTCTCGAGCATCATGCAGTGGCGGCGGACTTTCTCGCATGTCTCTACGATCTCCCAGCACTGGTCCATGGTCTGCGCGCCTGGTACCTCCGTGAGGACATGTTTGCCGGCGAGAAGCGAATATATCTCCATCGGCGGATGCAGCTGAGCCGGCGTCACGATATAGACGAGATCGATATTGTCGTTGTCCGAAAGAGCCTTCCAGCTGTCCTCCTTGCCGCTGTAGCAGTACTTGGGCTCGGGCTTGCCCTTTTCCTTGAGCCATTTCTTGGCGGACTCTACCGCCTCGGGCCGCAGGTCGCATAGCGCGACGATCTCGCAGCCGGGGATGAGGGCTATGCGGTGCACCGCGCCAGTTCCGCGGCTTCCGATGCCTATTATTCCCACACGGATCTTCTTCAGGGGCGCAACCGCGAAATTGCTCATGGACGAAGTACCGCCCAGGCTCATGCATCCGCCGAATCCGCCGCCGGCAGCGGCCAAAGCCGCCATCCATGCCGTACCTTTGATGAATTCTCTTCTGTTCTGTTCCATGCTTTTCTCCCTGTCTGTTTTTGATGAAAGTTTTGATGAAAGGAAAACGTCTGTATGATACCATATCCCCACGTCGATTTCAAACTGTCAATTTCGAACCGGGAATCGTATCGTTATTCGACGGCAAGGACATGTCTGCCTAATTCTTGCGAGTTGACGTCAAGTTTACCGTCCTTGCCGCGCAAGATGACAAGTGAAAGTCCATGGAATGCCCGGATCGAATCCCCCTGCAGTGAATCGTAGTCCATCGGGTCGCCGTTGCCGACACCCGCCAGTTCCATCGCACCACCGACCTTGAACGAGAGCCTGCCGTTGAAATTGGTGACGGTCGCCCCCGTTGCGTCAACCGCCCGTACCCTTACGAACACGAGATCGCGGAATCTCTCCTGCGTCAGTTCCAGTTTCGCCACTGGTCCGGCAGATTCCGCGTCCGGCCTGCCCGGGTCGTCGGGCCGCCAATGCGCACGATACGTCCAATAGCGCTCCTTCGGGAATCCGCACAGATCAACGATGCCGTAGTA
>JAFTAC010000642.1 GCA_017458805.1 Victivallales bacterium
CTCCGCCGCCGATTCCGCAGGGTGGAATGCCGCCCATGCCGCAGCCAGTGCCAGTTGGAGCTCCTCCGCCGATTCCGCAGGGTGGAATGCCGCCCATGCCGCAGCCGATAGCAGTGGGGGTGCGTCCGTCGCAGCCGCAGAGCAATGCAAAGAAACCGTCGCAGTCAGACCAGGTGAAGCAGTGCAAGAACTGCGGGTCTGCGTTGGTGTTCGACCCTCAGGCGGGGTGCATGAAGTGTCCGTCATGCGGGTATGTCGAGGAGTGGGAGGCTCCGTTGGAAGGCGACCAGGTCGTGGAGAACGACCTGCTGACAGACATGGCCGCCAACATCGAGTTTGAGGGGGAGGAGCATATCGAGGTGAAGTGTCCCACTTGCGGGGCGAACAGCACCTTTCCCGTGAACGAAGTGGCGGGCCTTTGTCCGTTCTGCAAAAGTCCTATCGTTGCGTCATCGAAAAGCAAACGGAGCATTCGTCCGTCGGGGATGCTTCCGTTTATCATCACCAGCGATGCGGCGCAGGCGACTTTCAAACAGTGGATAAAAAGCCGTTGGTTCCTGCCGAATGCAGCGAAGAACTCCTGCCTGGCGAAAGGGGTGGACGGCGTCTATCGTCCCACGTGGACATTCGATTTCGACACCACATGCCACTACACGGGTGAGCGTGGCGAGTACTACTATGTCACGGAGACCTACAGGGATTCCAAGGGGAATACGCATTCGCGGCGCGTTCGCAAGACTCGCTGGAGGTATGCCAGCGGCACCGTCTATCGCTTCTTCGACGATTTGCAGGTCTATGCCAGCAACAAGATTTCCCGCAATCTTCAAGAGGAAGTGGGACCGTGGAAGCTCCTGGATTCCGTGAACTACAACGAGGACATCGTGCGTGGTTTTGTGGAGGAGAGCTATGACGTCACCCTCGCCGCGGGCTTGGATGAGGCGCACCAAAAGGCGAAGGCACTTCTTCGTGACACCGTCAAACGCGACATCGGGGGCGATGAACAGCGCATCACCACCATGAATGTCATCTACAACAAGAGCACCTACAAACAGTTGCTTCTGCCCTTCTGGTCCAGTTTCTACAAATACAAGAACAAGAACTACACCTATCTGGTCAATGGCCAGACGGGAAAGGGACACGGTGACCGTCCTTGGAGCGGCTGGAAAATATTCTTTTTCGTTCTTGCTATTGCAACTGTCGTTTTGGGATTATATTATCTATTGCAGAATTGTTAGTTTTTTCCCATACAAAACACAAAGGAGGTACACATGGGAATCCTGAAGAACATCTTTACTGGTCAGTTCATTGATATTGTCCAGTGGGACGAGGAGACGCCAGGCGTGCTGGTGCATCGTTTCGAGCGCCACAACAATGAAATCAAGAACAATGCCAAGCTGATTGTTCGCCCTGGTCAGCGGGCCATCTTCGTGAATGAAGGGCAGGTGGCCGACCAGTTCGGACCTGGCACCTATGAGCTGAGCACCAAGAACATGCCGATTCTGACCACGCTGCTGTCGCTGCCGTATGGATTCCAGTCATGGCACAAGGCAGAGGTCTATTTTGTGAAGACCACCGAGCAGCTGGACCGCAAATGGGGCACCAAGCAGCCCATCATGATGCGTGACCTTGACTTGGGCATGCTGCGTATCCGTGCCTTCGGCAATTACTCCTATAAGGTCGGCACCACCGCCAACCTCCTGGAGCGCTTTATAGGCGCCAAGAGCGAATACCGCGCCGAGGAGATGGAAGGGCAGTTCGACATGAAGGTCATCAGCGAGTTCTCCGATGCTCTCGGTGAACTGAGAATACCTGCGCTGGACATTGTTGCCAAATACAACGAAATTGGCGAGCATGTCCGCCAGAAGCTGAATGTCACCTTCAACAACATGGGCTTTGAACTGACCTCCTTCACTGTCGGCAACATCAACCTGCCTGACAGCGTCAATGATGCCATCGACAAGCGCAGTGAACTTGGTGTCTTCAACGGCGTCATGAACCAGTACTCGCAGAAGCAGGCGGCGGACTCCATGCGGGATGCCGCCAACAACCCAGGCAACGGCGGTGCCATGATGGGTATGATGATGGGAGCCAACATGGCGGGCATGGTCAACCAGAATATGATGGGTGGCATGGGGGGCATGATGCCGCCGCCTATTGCCCAAACCTTCTTCCTTGCCGTGAATGGCCAGCAGCAGGGGCCATACTCCATGCAGGCCCTCCAGACAATGGTCATGCAGGGTACCCTGACTGCCGCGACGATGGTGTGGACCGCAGGCATGGCGGGCTGGCAGGCCGCCAGCACCGTGCCCGCTCTGGCCTCACTCTTCGCCGCCGTTCCCCCGCCACCACCGCCGCCAGCACCGTAGCTTAGTGCCGCAGGTGGCTTCTCCACGCCGACAGGATGGCGTGAATATACCCTAATGTGTGCAGGGGGGCGCGGGGGCGGCAGCCCCCCGTCCTTTGGCTGCATTCACCTGGAGTACACAATAAAAAAGAGCCTAGATATGCGTATAGCCGTAGTAGCCATAGTTGCCTCATTGGTGGTCTTTGCGCAGGAGATACCGCAGGGGTGGTTTGCCTTTCCGACCGACGCGCGGGTGGCTCCAGACGAGAGCCTGGGCAGCGTGGCGTTCTTGAATGATGAGCCAGCCGACAAGCGGGTCTCCGTGAAGAATGGCCATTTTGCACTGCCAGACGGTACGCCTTTACGCTTTTTCGGCTCCAATATCACCTTCGAGAACGCCTTCCCTGACAAGGAGGTTGCCCCCTTGCTGGCCAAGCGCATGAAGCAGCTTGGCTTCAATGTCCTCCGCTTCCACCACCTGGACAACCGCAACATCTGGAACAAGGAGAAGACGGCCATCGACCCCGTCCAATTGGACAAGCTGCACTGGTTCATCCACTGCCTGAACCAGAACGGCATCTATGTCAACATGAACCTGCATGTCTCCTGGTGGTACAAGGAGCTGGACAGGAAAAAAAGCTCTTTCCACTATGGCAAGGCGCTGGACAGATACTACCCGCCATTTATAGCATTCCAGAAGCAGTATGCACGGGATTTGCTCACGGCAGTGAGCCCCTATTCGCAGCTTCCCATGACAGACGACCCAGGGGTGTTCTGCGTTGAAATCAACAACGAAAACTCCATTGCCGCTCTGGAGGAGCCGGAGAAGCTGGCAGAAATCCAGGGCACCCCCTGGGGGGATTGCCTACTGGAGTTCTGGCGCCAGTGGCTTGCGCGGAAATACGGCAGCGCCTCTGCTGCGGTGAAGGCCTGGACCGCTGGCGCACAGCCTCTGTCGGAGACGAACATGGTGGCGGGGGGCGTTCCCCACTTCGAGGGGGAACGGAGGGGCTCCTTTGAACCCAGGCAATTGCCCGATGGCAGTTATGAACTGAAACTCCTGCAGGACGGCAACGTCGATTGGGCCTACCAGATGCACTTCTTCAACATCGTCCTGAAGGAGAATACGCGCTATCTGGCGCGTTTCAAGGCGCGCTGCGATGTTCCGCGCACCATCCATGTCGGGCTGTGCCATGCAGAGCCACCGTGGTACACCTACTCCTCGCGACGTGTTGACCTGACGCCTGAATGGCAGAGCTTCGAGTGCCGCCTAAGTGTGGCGACCATCCAGAACTACAAGAAGCGCTTTACCTTCAATGTGCGCGGCAAGGAGACTCCCGCCACGGTCTTCCTCAAGGACATCGAACTGTTCGAGGGGGACAAGCCCCTGCCATTTGCGAACGCAACGGAGTTGAGTCAACTGCCCCTCCCAGCCTCCTTTGCCATGGAGACGATGTGGGGCGACTACAGGACCTTCCTGCGTGAGTTGGATTACAACTACTCTCGCGATATGACGGACTACCTTAAGAACACGCTGAAACTTAAGGCGCTGGTTGCGGACACGCAGGCCAACTATGGCGGTGCATTCGGACATCTGCGCGAAAGCGAAATCGCCGATTTCGTGGATATGCACGCCTATTGGCAGCATCCGCGTTTTGAGCCAGGACACTCGTGGAGCCCCTACCACTGGACCATAGCCAATACGCCGATGGTCAGCAGCGAAGAGGGCGGCAACCTGCGGAGGCTCTCCTTCTGGCGCACCGCCGGCAAGCCTTACACCATCTCCGAATACGACCATCCTGCCCCCAGCGAGCATCTTGCGGAGATGTTCCCCATGCTGAGTAGCTTTGCTGCGACCCAGGACTGGGATGCCCTCTACCAATTCTGCTTCGGTCCCACGATTGATATGAAACGGGAACCCCATTTGGGCGGCTATTTCAAGATGGCCCCGAATCCAGCCAAGATGATAACCGCGCATTTTGCCGCGCTGGTCTTCCGTTTGGGGCTTGTGCCACGTGCGGCGCAGGTGGTCACCATCACCGTCCCCAAGCCATTTATGCGGAATCTGATTATGACCCATCCCATGCGGAACTGGGACAGCTCGATACCTGGCTATCCAGCAAAGCAGTTTTTCCCCACACGGGTCGAAACGCGCTTCACCGAGGAGGGCGAGACCATCACAGTCTCATCCAATGACCAGCCAGGAATGGTGCCCTTCCGCACGCAGCATATCGACTGGAGGCTTGACGACGCCAAACGCGGCATCTATCTTGTGAACGCGCCTGCCGCGCGTGCAGTCGTTGGCTATATTGGCGGACATAAGCAGACGCTGGGCGACGTCACGCTTGTTGCGCAGCTTCCAGAAGACAAGACTGCTGCCTTCACGCTTGCCGCATTGGACGGCAAGGAGATAGCTTCTTCGCAGAAGATGCTGCTTTCGCTTGTGGGCACCATCGCCAACCCAGGCATGGAGTGGGACGAAAAGCACACGACCCTCAAGAACAAGTGGGGAAAGCCCCCCGCCATTACCAATTTCATCCCTGCGGAGATCACGCTGCCTGGTGGCGTTAAGCCGACAGTGACCGCCCTTGATTCCGCAGGCCGCCCCATCGGGACCATCGCCGTTGAAGGCGCACCTGGCGCGTGGCGTTTCAGCACCACCGCCGATATGCCAACGCTTTGGTTCTACATCAATCGCTAGAGGATATGACATGAAATCAGTTCGAGAATTCGGAGCCGTCGGAGACGGCTGGACAAAGGACACAGCCGCCATTCAGGAAGGCATTGAGACATTGGCAAGGCAGGGAGGCGGACGTCTGCTTTTTCCTGCTGGCACCTATCTGACGGGCACGCTCTATCTGAAGAGCAATGTCTTTCTCGATCTGGAACCTGGAGCGGTCATCCTTGGCAGCCCCGACCCTGCCGACTACAACGCGGATGATTTCTGCCCCCAAAACCGCGTTTTTGCGTCGGAGCATGTCAGCGGTGCGCACCTCATCACCGCCGTGGGAGAGCATAACGTGGGCATCGTCGGCGGGGGGCGTATCGATGGCAATCGCCAGGCATTCTACAACGAGCAGCGCGAAGACGTGCCGTGGCTTTTCAAATTGAACGAATGGCGCCCTGGACAGATGATTTTCCTCTGTGAATGCAAGAACGTCACCATCACGGGGGTGGAGCTCTACAATACGTGCTACTGGACCTGTTTCCTGCATGGCTGCCAGGATGTCACCATCTCCGATTTGCGCATCTGGAACGACCAGCGCACGCCGAATGGCGACGGCATCGACCTGGACTGCTGCCAGCGCGTGAACGTCACCAACTGCAACATCGACTCGGGGGATGACTGCATCACGCTGCGTGGCTGCGTTGATCCGCTGCTGGAGCCGAGAGCCTGCGAGCAGGTGACCATCTCCAACTGCGTCCTGCGCACGCGCTGCAATGCCTTCCGCATCGGCGTCGGCACGGGCATTGTCCGCAACTGTACCATCAGCAACATCGTCTTCTGGGGGACGCGGACGGCGGTTGCCATCAACTCCCGCTATACGCCTGCGAGCGCGGGCGTGACCATCGAGAACATCCAGTTCGAGAACCTGCGCATGGACTGCAAGCGCCCCATCGTCATCACGAGCTACGTGCGAGGTGTCTGCGAGGAGGAAAGCAAGCTCATTCGCAACATCAGCTTCCGCCACATCACGGGGCGGGCGACGCATTCTTCGCTGATACTTGGGAATACGGCCCGCCAGGTGAAGAACATCAGCATCTGCGATGTCGATATGGACTACTTTGGCGGCGCGGACAACGCCAATGACCGTCAGTACCACATCTATGGCGAATGGAGCACGCCTCGCAGTGCACCCAATGCCTTCTATGCGGAGAATGTGGATGGCATCACCTTCCGCGACGTCTTCGTCAACGTCGATGGCGCGGATGCCTCCCGCTGGGAGGCGAAGTTCCGCCTTGTCAACTGCCGCGAGGGACGTGCCGCCGCAAAGGAACTATGAGGGATGAAAATGAAAAAAGCAATAGCAATCATTGTTACATTGAGTATGAGCATGTTTGGAGCAGGATTATGGGATGGGCTTGAATCAAGCTGCAAGATTCTTTCTCACCAAAAAAACGCTTCGGTGAAGGTAGAGCAGGGCAGGGCGGTCTTCAGGGCGGACATGGAGCCGCAGAAGGACCACTATTTGCATTTTTCCATGGTGACGACACCCTTCAAGATAGGGGACCAGAGCCTCTCGCTCAAGGTTCACAACCGCAAGGTGCGCGAAGGTGCCTGTTTCTATGTACGCGGCCTGAACAAGGCGGGAAAGATAGTCATTTCCTTCTACACCTTCAGCAAATTGGCTGAGGAGAAGGAGCTGGTGCTGGTTCCGAAGCAAGACAGAAACACCATCCGCTGGTTTGCTGATAGCATCGATGCTCCCATTGAGGATGAAATCACCAGCCTGCGCTTCTACCAGAACTGCATGGAGAACGCCGATCTGGAGATAGCCATCTCCGACATCAAGCTGGTTCCGACGCCCCCGATGCCAAAGCCCATTGAGACGAAGGACTACGGCATGACTGTCAAGGGCGGCACGGCTCGTGGAGTCTTCTCCGTGGCGGCGGAGGACGGGCGCGAATACGTGCTGGTCTGGCTGATGGACAACCTCAACAAGCGCAATTTGCAGATTGACGTCGAGACGGGCGAGACGACCGTCGTGCCTGTTCCGAAAAACGTTCGCGGCGATGCGGTCTATTCCTCCATTCTCGCCAGCAATAACAAGTGCTACACGCAGTTTGGACACTGCTTCTGCGAGTATGATGTGACGAAAAAGGCGTTCACGGCAGACTTCCCCTGCGCACCACATCAGGCGGCGATGTCGATGTGCGAGGGACCTGACGGTGTGGTCTGGGCCTCCATCTACCCCGACTGCGGGCTGGTTTCATTCGACCCGAAGAGCGGCAAGTTCACGGACTATGGCTCCATCAACAAGGAGAACTGGGCACAGTATCCGCGCACGATAGTGGCGTCGAAGGATGGCTGGGTCTATGTGGGCGTCGGCTCTA